>DGYN01000145.1:0-256 GCA_002398405.1 Caulobacteraceae bacterium UBA5005 | reverse complement strand
CAACGCCGCCCAGGCCCTGGCCGACCACGGGGCGGCGGAGGTTTCGGCCTATGTCAGCCACGGGGTTTTGTCGGGCGCGGCGTCCGACCGGGTGAGCAAATCGGTGCTGACCGAGCTGGTGACCACCGACTCCATCGAGCCGTCTGATCTGGTCAAGGGCTGCAAGAAGGTGCGGGTGGTGGGCTGCGCGCCCCTGATCGGCGAGGCCATCCGCCGAATCGCCAACGAAGAGAGCGTCTCCAAGCTCTTCGACTGA
>DGYN01000040.1 GCA_002398405.1 Caulobacteraceae bacterium UBA5005 | reverse complement strand
CCCCCTCCACCGCTGCGCGGTCCCCCTCCCCCTACGGGTGAGGATTGGCGATGACAGCCGCGCGCGGCAGTTAATTTCGGCCTTTGTTAACCATAACCCGCCAAGCTCCCAGGCGGACCCCAGTGATGTTTTCCAAGAAGCCCCAACTCGCCGTCCAGGCCGCCTCGCCCGCCCCTGCCAAGGGCGCGGGCCCGCTCGCCATTCTGACTAACCCCTATGCGGGGGCCGGCGGCGCGGCGGTGCTGCTGCTGGCTTCGCTCGCGGCCCTGGTGATCATCGGCGATCCCAAGGCCGGCGCGCCCAGCGTGCGCATCCCGGTGGGCGGTGAGAGCGGCGCGGCGCTGACCGACACGCCGGTGGAGATCGCCTCCCTCGCCGATCCCAACGATCCCCTGATCGCGTCCCTGGCCGGCGCCGAGAACAGCGAGACAGGCCCCACCGAAGTCACCGTCACCCTGCCGGGCGGCGAACAGCAGGTGATGAGCAGCGCCCCCGCTGGCCGCGGCCTCCCCGCCGCCCCCATCGCAGGCCTGCACCAACAGGGCCCGGGCGGCCTTCTCCCCATCATCGCCGCCGACGGCCGCACCCCCGCCCAGGCCTATGCGCGGCCCTTCACCTCCAACGGCAAGCCCAAGGTGGCGGTGGTGATCGGCGGCCTCGGCATCGACCCGGCCACCACCCGCAAGGCCATCGAGACTCTGCCCGCCGACGTCACCCTCTCCTTCGCCATCTATGCGGAAGGGCTGCAGGGCTGGATTGATTTGGCCCGCGCCTACGGCCACGAAGTGCTGATCGAAGCGCCCATGGAGCCCAAGAGCTTCCCCGCCGACGATCCCGGCCCGCAGACCCTTATGGCCGCCGCCAAGCCGGACGAGACCCTGCGCCGCCTCGACATCCTCTTGTCCCGCGCCACCGGCTATTTCGGCGTCACCAACTATATGGGCTCCAAGTTCGTCGCCTCGACCGGGGCCATGGAGACCTTCACCGGCGGCCTGAAACGGCGGGGCCTGGCCTTCATCGACGACGGCTCGGCGGTGGCCAAGGGCGGCGGCATTCCCCGCGCCTCGGCCGACAAGATCATCGACGACCAGCCCGGCGCCGAGGCCATCGGCCGCAAGCTCGCCGAGGTCGAGGCCCAGGCGACCAAGCGCGGCTTCGCCCTCGCCTCCGGCTTTGGCTATCAGGTCACGCTCTCCGAAGTGTCCCGCTGGGCCCAGACCCTGCCGCAGCGCGGCTATCAGCTGGCCCCGGCCTCGGCCGTCACCGTACGCCGGTGAGCGACCTTTCCGATTACCGGGCCAATGTCGGCGTCGTGCTGTTCAACGCCGCCGGTCTGGTCTGGTACGGCAAGCGCGCGAGAACTCCGCCTCCCCACTGCTGGCAGTTTCCGCAAGGCGGCGTCGACGAGGGCGAGGACCTGCACAATGCGGCGCTGCGCGAGCTGGCCGAAGAGACGGGCGTCACCTCGGTGGAATTCCTGGACCGCACCCACGACTGGGTGGCCTATGACTACCCTGCCGAGATGATCGCCAAGAAGAAGCGCAAATACGCCGGCCAGAAGCAGGTCTGGTTCGCCTTCCGCTTCACCGGCGACGAGAGCGAAATCTGCCTCGACCACCACGACGAGGTCGAGTTCGAGGCTTGGCGCTGGGGCCCCCTCGCCGACGCCCCCGGCCTGATCGTGCCCTTCAAGCGCGATGCCTACGACAGGGTCGCGGCGGCCTTTGCGCGCTTTGCGGCGTCATAGCGCGTTGCGCCTTGCCGGATAAGGGCTAGGCTAAGGCTTGGTCAGGCGGACGACGCAAAAGATTCGCCGGCCCTCCCCAGTGTCTGGGGCAGTCATCGATCGGGGAATTAAATGCCGGCGCCCATCATCATGGTGCATGGCGCGTTTTGCGCGGGATGGGTCTTCGAGGCGTTCAAGGCGCCGTTCGAGGCCGCCGGACACCTTTGCCTGACCCCTGACCTGCCGGGCCATGGACCATCGGAGCGCGGCCGGACCGCGGGCCTTTCCATGTCCGACTACGCCGCCGCCATCGCCAACCTCGCCCAGGCCCAGGCCGAGCCTCCCATCCTCATCGGCCATTCCATGGGCGCCCTGGTCGTCCAGCTCGCCGCCGCCAAGGTTCGCGCCAAGGCGATCGTGCTGCTGTCGCCCTCGCCCCCCTGGGGCGTCGCCGGCGGTTCGATGGAGGAAGCGGCCCAGGCCATCGGGCTCTTGGGCCTGGGCGCCTACTGGATCCAGGCGGTCGACCCGGACTTCTCCCTGTTCAGCGGCTACAGCGTCGACAAGATGGCTCCCGCCGACCAAAGAGCCGCCTACGCCAGGCTCACCCCCGAGAGCGGCCGGGCCCTGTTCGAGACCCTGAACTGGTGGCTCGATCCCCTGATGACCACCAGCGTGCGCCCCGCCCTGGGCTCGCCGCCGATCCTGGCGGCCTGCGGCGGCCGCGACCAGATTCATGGACCAAGTCTGGTGCGCCAGACCGCCGAGCGCTGCGGCGCGGCCCTGCGGGTCTTTCCGGACATGAGCCACTGGCTGATCGGCGAACCCGGCTTCGATGCCGTCGCCAAGTCCGTCCTCGACTGGCTGAGCGCCGAGGCTAGGGCGGCGGCTTAGAGGCCTTCTTCAACGCCAGACGGGTCAGGCCGATGATGGCCACCAGCGCCCAGGCGACCTCCATGATCGCGGCGGCGAGGTTGAAGTCGTAGTACAGCGAGTAGAGCACCAGGATCGCGCCGGTCAGATTGATGGCGTGGGCCGGGGCCTTGACCGGATCGAGCCAGCCCATGGCCACGCAGCCGTAGACGCCCAGCATCATGAAGGCGCCGGCCAGGCCCGCGATGTCCCAAAGGCTCACGCGGGCCGCCTAATCGAAGTTATGGCTCAGCCCGCCGGCTGAGCGGGCGGCGTGGCCGGTTGCTGGGCGGCGAGCGGGGCCTGGGCCTGTTCGGGCGTCAGGGCCTTGCGCTGGGAGTATTTGATCTCCGCCTCGTCGTATTTCGGGTTCACCGCCGAGCCGTCGGGATTGTTCAGCTGCACCAGGATCAGGCCGACCATCTTGCCGTCGTAGCCCTGGTTTTCCCAGTTGTCCCAGGTCGTGGTCGTGCGCTGCTTGCTGTCGTTGTAGTTGCCGATGTCGTTGCGGCGGATGCGCAGCTGCGGGTCATGCAGGAAGCGCCAGACATTCATGGCGTCGATAATCGGCTGGTCGGCGCCGGGGGCGTAGCGGACCTTCATCTCGCAGACGTTCTTGTTGTTCATCGAGGGCTTGTAGACCTCGACGATGTAGGGCGTCTTGGCGGTCAGGGCCTTGGTGAAGAGCGACGGATTGCGCCGGTCCTTGACCAGGCCCGAGGCCTTGGCCAGCTGCTCGAACTCGCCGCGGCCTTCGACGATCGGACGGCAAATCTGGGTGAGGAGGTTGACGATCACCGCGCCATCGCCGGTGGTCGGCAGGACAGGCGGCGGCGGAGGCGGCGGCG
>DGYN01000037.1:82918-83396 GCA_002398405.1 Caulobacteraceae bacterium UBA5005 | reverse complement strand
CCCCGGCAAGCTCGCGGCGGGCCGCGAGGCCGCCGCCCGCCGCCGCGACGCGGCGCTCGCCCGCACCGACAAGCTGATCGCCGACCTCAAGGCTTTGCCCCAGGATACGCCCGAACGCACCATCCTGGTCGAGGACATGCTGGCCGAGATAACCGAAGTGCGCACCGCCCGCGCCGAGTACTGGAAGACGCTTGCCGCCGTCGCCGACGAGATGGACGGCATGGCCCGCGTCCTGATCAAGGCCGAGGGCGCCTGGCGCGCAGACCTGGACCAGCGCGCCGTGGTTTTCGAGGCTGAGGCCGACGACCAGGCCTACCTGGCCCACAAGGCGCAATACGATATTTTGTGGGGGCAACTGGACCGGATCACCGCGCAACTGAACCGTTCGGCGGACGCCCTGAAGACAATGGCGGGCCGGTGGGGCGGATCGCCGGCCGTGAGCTAAGGGGAAGGAGTGGTGCCTGGAGCCGGATTCGAA
>DGYN01000037.1:9568-82810 GCA_002398405.1 Caulobacteraceae bacterium UBA5005 | reverse complement strand
ACGAGACTCGAACTCGCGACCCCTGCCATGGCAAGGCAGTGCTCTACCACTGAGCCACTCCCGCATTCTTGTGTGTTTATGGTGCCTAGAGCCGGAATCGAACCAGCGACACGCGGATTTTCAATCCGCTGCTCTACCAACTGAGCTATCCAGGCGCACCGTTGGGAGCGCGTCTATAGGCGAGGGCCGCGGGGCTGTCCACTGCCGAGCCGGTATGAAAAAGGCCCGCCCCGCTTTGGAGCGGGACGGGCTGGGTCGAACCAAAAACGTCACTCGGCGACTGGCCGAGATAAGCGAAGGAGGGTCAGTCCTCGCTGGCTTCCTCGTCCTGGCTCTTGCCAGGGATGGCGTAGCTGCCCTTGAGCCAACGCGAGAGATCGACGTCGGCGCAGCGCTTTGAGCAGAAGGGCTTGTAGGCCGGGTCCGTGGGCTTTTTGCAGAGAGGGCAGGCCGTGGCGTTCATCGGGACAAGATCTCGTATTTTGGCCGCGCAAGGGCCGGGTCGGCCTTGATCGCGAAACGGGGGCCCAGGCGGGCGGTGAGCGCGGCCTCGTGAGGCCGGGCGGCGGCGGCGACCTCCGGAGCCGCGGTGGCGACAAGACGGGCCCCCGGGTCGGCGCGGCCTTCGCGCTCCAGGGCGCGGAGGAGATCCAGTGCGACAGTCTCGGAGTTAAGGGCGCCTGTCTCGTCCAGCAGGCGATCGGCGATCGGCGTGGTCGTCCGCGGGACGGCGAGTTCAAAGAGGCCGAAGCGGCTGATCGGGCCGATGGAGACCCCGGCGCCATCGGGGGCAAAGGCGCGCTTGGCCTCGGTGCTCATGGCGGCGCCGTCGTGGCCCTTGCCGGCAAGGTCAATGACGATGAGGCCCGAAAGGCCCTTGAGGCGCAGCAGCCGGGCGGCCTCGTTGATGGCGGCGAGGTTCGCCTGCCGCGCGGCGCGGGGGGCGTCTCCGCCCTGACGGCTTCCCAGATCGACGTCGACTGCGGTCAGCGCCCGGGTGGCCTCAATGGCGATGGAGCCGCCGCCGGGAAGCGGATGGACAGTGGCGACGGCGGCGTCCTGGGCCTCGTCGGCGGCCTGGCGCGCATCGCCTCCGATGATGGGCGCGGCGCTGGGGACCAGCAGCGCAAGGCGGTCTTCAAGGGCCAGGCCGGGCTTGATGAGGCGCGGAGGGCCGCTGGAGGGGCCAATCAGCCTGGCGACCGCTCCCTTGCCGCGGCGGGCCTCGGCGGTGATCTCGATCTCGAGGGAGGCGCCTTCGACCAGCAGGCGTTTGGTGTCGATGGGGAGGATGGCTTCGCGGCCCTCAGGAAGCTGCAGGAACGCGGTGGCGAGCGCCTTGTCGATAAGGGCGACACGGGCGGTCATGACGGCGGAAAGGCGCTGGCAGGCGATGTCGCTGTCGCGTTCTATGAGGAGACGTTCGGGTTTGCCGTTGAGGGTGACGACACCCCTCGCCTCGCCAGCGGAGCGGTCGAGGAAGACGGCGCGGCTCATCTCTTCCAGCCCAGACCTTCGAGGAGGGCGATTGTTTCGTAGAGCGGCAGGCCGACGACGCCGGTGAAGGAGCCGGAAAGTTGGGTGACGAAGGCGCCGGCCCTCTGGTGGATCTTGTAGGCGCCGGCCGCGTCCTGCCAGTCGCCGGAGGCGATGAAGCCGTCGATCTCGGCCTTGGTCAGGCGCTTGAAGGAAAGCCGGGTTTCGGAAAGGCGCGAGGCCTGGCGGCCGCCCGGCGCGATCACCGCGACGCCGGTCATGACGCGATGAGCGCGGCCTGAGAGGAGCGCAAGCATCCGGCGCGCATCGGCCTCATCCACCGGCTTGTTGAGGATCCGCCGCCCGACGGCGACGAGGGTGTCGGCGGCGAGCACATAGGCGTCTGGATGGCGCGCCGCGACGGCGGCAGCCTTTTCCTGCGCCAAGCGAAAGGCCAGGCGCCGGGGGAGTTCGTCTTTCTGGGGGGTTTCGTCGATATCGGCTGGATCGACGGCGTCCGGCGCGATCCCGGCCTGGGCCAGGAGCTGGACGCGGCGTGGGCTGGCGCTCGCGAGGACGAGCATGGGCCCCGGCCCTACTTGAAGCGGTAGGTGATGCGGCCCTTGGTAAGATCGTAGGGCGTCATCTCGACCAGGACCTTGTCGCCGGCCAGGACGCGGATGCGGTTCTTGCGCATCTTGCCGGCAGTGTGGGCGATGATTTCATGGTCGTTTTCGAGCGTCACGCGGAAGGTCGCGTTGGGGAGCAGTTCGCTCACCGTGCCCGGGAATTCCAGAAGTTCTTCCTTAGCCATGCGGCCCTTTTTATCCTGCAGCGGCGACGATCTTGCCGCACGCCTTTGCCATGAGCCGGTTGGCGGTTTTCGTCAACCGCCCGCGGTCGAGGGGCTACCGAAACGCTCGGTGATTTTGGCGCGGATATAGTCGCGGGTGGCGCGATAAGCTTCGAGGATTTGCTCCCGCGAACCGGTGACAGTGGTGGGGTCGGGGGTCGGCCAATAGACCGTCTCCATCGCCCGCCCGTCGGCCAGATCGAGCGCCTTGTGGTGGGCCTGGGGGGTAAGGGTGATGACCAGGTCGAAGGATGTGTCCACCAGGTCGTCGAAGGACTTGGGACGGTGATGTGAGAGGTCCCCGCCCAGCTCGTCGATCACCTCGATGACGAAGGGATCGAGCTCAGGTTCCGGGGCGACGCCGCAGCTGTCGACGTAGATCTCCAGGCCGTAGAGCAGCTTGACCATGGCCTCGGCCATGGGCGAGCGGACCGAGTTGATGTTGCAGGCAAAAAGCACGGCATCGGGACGGGGCGCCATCTACCACCGCCAGTGCAGCGCACAGATGAGGGTGAAGAGACGCCGCGCGGTGTCGTGGTCGGTGGCGACCTTTCCGGCCAGGCGGGCGCGCAGGAGCTCCGAGCCCTCGTTGTGGAGACCGCGGCGGCCCATGTCGAGGGCCTCGATCTGTTGCGGAGTCGAGCGGCGGATGGCGTCATAGTAGCTCTCGCAGACCATGAAATAGTCCTTGAGGATGCCCTTGAAGGGGCTGAGCGACAGCAGGTGACGGCGCTGATAGTTGGGACCTTTGATGTCCAGGGCGAGACGGTTTTCGACAATGGTGATGAAGAGATCGTAGGGGCCGCCTTCCGCACCCTCGGGCTCGAACTCGTTCTTTTCCAGGAGATCGAAGATGGCGACCTGCCGCTCCTGGTCCTGATCCCTCGTCGAGGCTCCAAGCAGGGCCTCATCGATGACAACGGACTGGAGGTGGTGATCAGCCATTGCTTCGGATGGTCGCCGAGCGTTCGTGCGCGGGCAAGCCCTCGGCCTTGGCCAGGGCGGCCGTCTGCGGGCCCAGGATAGCAAAGGCCGCCGGGCTGCATTTGACGATCGAAGTGCGCTTGATGAAGTCGAAGAGCGAGAGCCCGGACTGGAACCTGGCGGCGCGCGAGGTCGGAAGGACGTGGTTCGACCCGGCCACATAGTCACCGATCGCCTCAGGCGTATAGCGGCCAAGGAAGATCGCTCCGGCGTGCCGGACGAGGTCAGCATAGCGCTCGGGCTCGTCGAGGCAGAACTCGACGTGCTCGGGGGCGATGGCGTTTACCAGGGTGGGGGACTGGCCGAGAGGGGCCACAATGATCGCGCCGTGGGCCGCCCAGGAAGCGGCGGCGTCCCTGCCGGTGGAAAGCGTATTGAGCTGACCTTCCACGGCTGCCGCGACGGCGTCCGCGAAGGCGGCGTCAGGTGTGATGAGGATCGACTGGGCGTCGGGGTCGTGCTCGGCCTGGGAGAGGAGATCGGCGGCGATCCAGGCGGGATCGTTGTTCGCGTCGGCGACGACGACAATCTCAGAGGGTCCCGCCAGGGCGTCGATGCCGACGACGCCGTAGAGGCGGCGCTTAGCCGCGGTGACAAAGGCGTTGCCCGGTCCGACGATCTTGTCCACCGGGGCGATCGGGCCCGCGCCATAGGCGAGCGCGGCCACGGCCTGAGCCCCGCCAACGCGCCAAATCTCGCTGACCCCCGCGACTTTGGCGGCGGCAAGGACCGCGGGTTCAAGGCGGCCCGGCGGCGTCACCATGGCGATACGCTCGACGCCGGCGACCTTGGCAGGAATGGCGTTCATCAGGACTGTTGACGGATAGGCCGCGCGGCCTCCGGGTACGTAGAGGCCGACGGCCTCAAGCGCGGTCCAGCGCCATCCAAGTTCGACCCCGGCCTCATCAGTCCAGGCTTGGTCGGCAGGACGCTGGCGGGTGTGATAGGCGCGTATTCTGGTGGCGGCGAAATCGATGGCTTCGCGAACCTCGACGGGGGTCTGGGCCGCGCCGGCGTCGATCTCGGCGTCGGTGACGCGGATCGTCTCCTCGGTGAGGTCGGCCTTGTCGAAGCGGCGACCGTAGTCGAGGACCGCCGCGATGCCGCCTGTCCTGACCCCTTCAAGGATATCAGCGGCCGCCTTGTCGACATCAGCAGGCGATCCCCGCCGCTCGTTCAGGAAGGCGGCGAAGGCGGTCTCGAAACCGGGGCTGGTGGCGTCGAAGCGGCGCATGGCGCGCTATCTAGAGCAAGCCGTCGCGGGTTCCTAGGGCGGCGCAGGAGGCTTCCAAAATGTGTGGGTCTGGAGATAGTTTGTCTCCACAACAATTATGAGCCCTTGAAGCTCTGGGAGGATGAGATGATCGACCGGCGCCAGCTGATGGCCAGCACCGCAGCGAGCGTGTTCGCCAGCCCGGTCCTCGCCCAGGACACGACCGGGGGCCTGGCTCCTCCCAGACCAGGCGGCGCAAGCCTGCCGCCGGGCGTGAAGCACACCGATCTCGTCCTGGTCCCGACTCGCGACGGGACAAAAATGGCGGCGAGCCTCTGGATTCCCCCAGGCGAGGGCCCCTTCCCCTGCATCCTGCACCGGTCGCTCAACCGAAAAACCTATGCGCGGCCGGAGCGGTTGTCCCTGATCAGCGAGCTTCTCGCCGCCGGCTACGCCTTCATGGGCTCGGATGTCCGAGGGCGGTTCGAGTCCGGCGGTGACTTCGATCCCGCTGATCCGAAGGATCACAATGGCCGCGATGGTTACGACACGATCGAGTGGCTGGCTGCCCAACCCTGGTGCAACGGCCAGATCGGCACGGTGGGCGCCAGCCACCAGGCCGGCTTCCAGGTGCGCGCCGCGCTGCTCAAGCCGCCACACCTCAAGGCCATGGGCACCTGGACCGGAGGCTATCAAGAAAGCGGCCGGGTGGCGGGCGCTCCCCCTCCCCTGGCCGGCGGCGCCATGCCATTGATCCAAACCTTGATCTGGCTTCCCAACGAGGCGGCCGGCGAGATCGACCGCCTGGCCGCCCAGGGCCAGGACATGGGTGACGCCAAGCTCGTGCTGGCACGAATGCGCACCCACCCGCAGGAAACCTACCTGCATCTGCCGCTGCGCGGCGCGCCGGTGACCAAATACGGACGCCTGAAGGAGTTGCTCGACTACCGGCTATCCCGCGACGTGGAACCAAGCCTGGGGCCTGGAACGCCCTATGAGCGCCTCACCTATCCGACCATGCATGAATGCGGCTGGTACGATCCGGTCGCCTGGAGCCAGTTCGCGGCCTTCGCCGATCTGCGCCGAAAGGCCGGTTCAACCGCCGCCCGCGAGGGTCAGCACATCATCGCCGGGCCCTGGCAGCACGGGATGGTTTTTCAGCGCGAGCTTGGCGAACTGGACTTCGGACCCACAGCCTCCAACGAGGGTTCCGGCATCAACGCGATGCAGATCGCCTTCTTCGACCGATACGTCCGCGGCAAGGCCGTCTCTCTGCCGACTGTCCGTTACTTCGTCATGGGCCCCAACGCGTGGCGCACCGCCCAGGCGTGGCCGCCCGCCGGAATGACGAGAACTAAGCTCTATCTGCGGAGCACTGGCAAGGCGAACGGCGTCGCCGGGGACGGGGCGCTTTCGAAAGCCAAGCCCGCGGGAGAATCCGCCGACCGTTTCGTCTACGATCCCGAAAAACCCGTGCCGACGGTGGGCGGAGCGATGATCGGCGGCCTGAACGTCCCCGGCATGCGGGCGGGCCCCTTGGATCAATCATCCATCGAAGGCCGTCCGGACGTTCTCATCTACACCACCGCGCCTTTCGAACAGGAGATGGAGGTGTCAGGTCCGATCACCCTTCGGCTGTTCGCCTCCACCTCGGCCAAGGACACCGACTTCACCGCCAAGTTGACGCACGTACGGCCGGACGGGAAGTCCATCAATCTCTGCGAGGGCTTACTGCGAATGAGCGGCCGCAACTTTAAGGGTAAGCCCGAGCCGACGAAGCCGGGCGAGGTCTATGACGTCGTCGTCGGGGTCGGCCAGACGAGCATCGTCGTCCCAAAAGGACACCGCCTTCGCTTGCAGGTGTCGTCCAGCAACTTCCCGCAGTACGACCGCAACATGAATACCGGCAATGCGATCGGCGTGGATGCGAAGGGCATTATCGCCAACCAGACCATTTTCCACGACGCGGCCCGAGCGTCCTACCTTGAACTCCCCATGGCCCCGGCGACCAGCACCTAGCCGGCCAACGCTTTGGGACCGGACAGACGGGCCACGAATAGGCTTCCGAGGCGATAATCCATGGCGATGAGTCGCCGGGGCTTCTTAGCGCAGCTCCTCGTCAGTGAGCCGCACGATCGCTATGGCCAGCAAAAAAGGCCTCGGATGTCAGGTCTCGTGATGCGGCTTGGCGCGTGAGGGCCAGGCCAGGGACACATCTGCCAGAATGACATCGATGCATTCGACCTCGCATCTCAGGTCGCCGCCGCCCGCGAACTTGAACACCAATGCGCCGGCCGGCGCCTCACCTGGCTCAAAGGTGACCGCGAGAAGGTCCACGACGGCGTCCTTGGCCCCCTGCTTCAGATTTCGCGCCTTCAGGGCAAGCACCGAAGAAACCTGAAGACCGGCGCGCACCCGCTCGCCGCCCTTCTTTTCCCATCGATAGCGATTGAGGCCGATGGTCAGCGTGCGGGCTGTCTTGTCAAAGGCGATGTCGCCGATCTTGGTTACAGCGTCCTGCAGGGCGGCGCTGATCACCGAAAGATCCTCCGCATCCTCGGCGATAAGACGTAAGGGGTGAGCCATCAGGCGGCTTCGTCCTCGCCCTCGCCGCCCTTGAGGCGCTCAATCGACGCGCCGCAGGCGGAGAGCTTTTCCTCAAGCCGTTCGAAGCCGCGATCGAGGTGATAGACGCGGCTCACCACGGTCCGCCCCTCGGCGGCAAGACCTGCGATGACCAAGCTCACCGACGCGCGAAGGTCGGTGGCCATCACCGGCGCGCCGCGCAGGGCTGAAACGCCCGTCACCTTGGCCTCGCCGCCGACCGTGGCGATGTCGGCGCCCAGGCGGCGCAATTCCGGCGCATGCATGAACCGGTTCTCAAAGATGGTTTCGCGGATGGTCGAAACCCCGTCGGCCAGGGTCATCAGAGCCATGAACTGGGCCTGCACATCCGTCGGGAAGCCTGGATAGGGATCGGTCGAAACGTCCACCGCCTTGAGGCGCCCGCCGTCTCGCCGCACGATCAGGCCATCCGGCGTTTCCTCAACCCCCACCCCTGCCGCCCGAAGCTTTTCGGTCAGGGCTGAAATGATATCGGGTCTGGCCCTGGTCAGCCGCACCTCGCCGCCGGTCATCGCTACTGCGCAGGCATAGGTTCCCATCTCGATCCGGTCCGGAATTACGGAATGGGTTGCTCCGCCCAGCGAGGTGACGCCCGTGATGGTGATGGTGGGCGTTCCCGCGCCCTCAACCTTCGCGCCCATGGCGTTCAAGCAAGCCGCGAGGTCGCCGATCTCAGGCTCGCACGCCACATTCTTTAGGACCGTCACACCCTTCGCCAGTACTGCGGCGAGCATGGTGTGTTCAGTCGCACCGACGCTGACGAAGGGAAACTCGATCTCCGCCGCGGTCAGTCCGCGGGGCGCCTGGGCGTAGACGTAGCCTTCGTGGAGATCGATGTGTGCGCCCAGTGCCTGAAGCGCCTTGAGGTGCAAGTCGACGGGCCGCGCGCCGATCGAGCAACCGCCGGGAAGGCTGACCTTGGCATGACCGGTCCGTGCCAGGAGCGGCCCCAGCACGTTGAACGAAGCCCGCATCTGCCGCACCAGATCGTACGGCGCGTAGGCGGAGTCGATGGCGTCGGCGTGAAGGATGGTTTCCTGGCCGTCCTCGGAATCGCTCTCGATGATTTCAACGCCCAGGTGCCTGAGGAGCTTCGACAGCAGCCGCGTGTCGGCCAGGCGCGGCATGTTGGTGAGGCGCAATCGCTTATCGGTCAGCAGCGACGCGGCCATAAGCTTGATGGCGGAATTCTTGGCGCCGCTGATCGGAATCTCACCGAAGAGCTGATGTCCGCCGGTAATGGCGATGCGGTCCATGGGCGTCCTTCAGCGATCGTCGAGCGCATATCTGCTTTGCGCCCCCATCCCGCGCAAGGGGCAATCCCCATCGCCCTAGTCCCCGGACGGCTTTTCTTTCGTCTCCTTAGGGGCTTTGCGTCGGCGGAGGTTGTCGCGCAGGGCCTTGGCCAGTCGCGCCTCTCGCGCCTCGTCGGCCTTGGGTTTGGCTTGCGGCTGGTCCATGCGGCGATCTGTGAGGGTGCGGCATTAGCGGTCAAGCCGATTTTGCCTTTGACCCGTCACTGAGACTTTGGCTATACGCCCCCTTCCTCAAGCGGGCCGCCGTAGCTCAGTGGTAGAGCGCATCATTGGTAATGCTGAGGTCGGCAGTTCAATCCTGCCCGGCGGCACCACCTCTCCCCATACCACGGGCGTACGTCCATCTGGCGCTAGCGGCCTAAGCCGGGCTAGATGACTCCAACGACCAACAGTTGGGGGAATGCCGCAATGTCCATCCGCATCAATCTCGCCGCCGGCTTGGCGCTGGCCGTCCTCTGCGCCTGCGCCACAGGCGGGGTCGTCACCCAGATGAACCCGCAGGTGGGCCAGGTCCCGGTCCACATCCAGCGCGCCGTCAACTCGACTGAACGCCCCGAGGCCGCCCGGGCCCGCGATCCCGGCCGCAAGCCGAAAGAGCTCCTCACCCTTGCCGGCCTGAAGGAAGGCGACCGGGTCATCGAGATCGCCTCGTTCGGCCAGTACTACACGATGATCCTGGCGGACGCGGTCGGGCCCAAGGGTCGCATCTATATGTACGACCTGCCCTATATGAAGGCGCGCACCGAAGGTCCCAGCGCGGCCTTCGTCGCGGCGCACCCCAATACCGAATACAGGAATGGTAAGTTCGACGAGATCGATTTTCCCACCGACATCGATCTGGTGACGATCAATCTCTACTATCACGACCTGCAGCCCAATGGGGTCGACACGGCGGTGTTCAACAAGAAGATGTACGCGGCGCTGCGGAAAGGCGGTCGAGTGCTGATCGAGGATCACACCGGTGAGCCGGGATCGGGCTGGCGCGACGCCAAGACCAAGCACCGCATGGAGACTAAGGTCATCATCGAGGAGATGAAAGCCGCCGGGTTCGACCTTCTGATCGACTCCAATGTCCTGGCCAACCCCGCCGACGACCGCACCAAGCAGGTCTTCGAAAAGGGCTATCGCGGCACCTCCGATCGCGCTGTCTACGTCTTCGTCAAATCGAAATAGCCCAAACGCAAAAAGCCCCGGTCCTCGCTAGGAGGAACCGGGGCTTCACAGCCGCCGCACCGGCGGCCTAGTCATCGCGCTTTCGCGCGAAGGATCTCTGTTCGAGCTTGCGCCGCTCGTCGGCGAAACGGGACTTCAGATAATTCATCTGGTCCTTCAGATAGTCATTGGTTCTAACGGCTTCTTCCTCATTATCGGGCGCGGCCATTGTCTCTTCAGCGTCGGACATCACTCACACTTCTCTCCCCAGCGCGCCCACAACCGGAAGGCCATGTGTTGGGTTCCCGACAAAGTTAAATTTCGTCGCTACTGGGCGGCCAACACCGCCTGTGCCCGTATCCATTCCTGTAGCGCGCCTAGCCGTTCGGCGTCTTCGCGGCAGGTTCCATAGTTACCGGCGAGCGTGGCGGCGACGGCAGAGAGCGCAATCCCTGAGGGGGCGTCATGAGGTGCGGCGGCGGAGTCGGGAATGGCTGCCGAAGGGGAGCGGCCGGCGGCGGCATTGTCGTGCAGCCGCACAAAGCCAGTAGGCACAGAACAGCCGGCATCGCTCTCGATCGTGACATAGCGGGGAACCTCGCGAACAATATCCTGGGTGACGGTGCGAATTGCGACCTGGCGCTGAGCGGACCGCCCCCCTACCTCGGCGTTGATGGCGCTGGCGCCTTGCATCCGCCGCAGAACATCTTGCGCAGCCCGGACCTGCGCTTCGGAATCCCGAAGCGCCCGGCGCGCCTCTGTGGCGTCGGCCAAGACATCCCGGACCTTCCACCCGGAGCTAAAGCCGACGGCAAGGCCCGCTGCGCCGGCGCAGATCACACCCCTCACGCCGAGGAGCCGGGCAATCATGGGCGGCATGTTCAGTTTCCTTGTCCGGCGGCCGCAATCGCCTTGAGAACTGTGTCCAGGGCTTCAGCGGCGTTGGGCGAAATCGACTGAACCAGGACGATCACGACCGGAGCCAACCACAGAAACAGAGGCCCCTTCGACCGGATGAACTGGCAAAGCTTATCGAGGCGCTCGCCGGCGCCTTCGAAGAAGTCGGCGATGGGTTTGGTCTTCTCCCCGTGCCGGTCGATCGCCTGCGCGAGGACGAGGACAGCCGCCGCCAGCGGATCTTCGCTCGCCGGGCGGATTAGCGATAGGCTTTCTTTTCGCCCGCGCTCGGTCGGCGCGGGGCGGGGACCGCCTGCGTTGGGCATCGACAACTCCGTTTGAGAGAATGGGGGCCTTCGGGAGACGCTGCTGACAAATTTCAGGCTTGACGGTGCGGCAGTGCACCTGGGCCCCAGTCGATGGGCGCACTGGAGCTAAATTGCGTCTCAGGCAGAGTATAGTTGCGGCGCCTCGGAAAATCTTGACGGCGCGGCACGACCTGATCGTCGTGATAATAGATGGCCTTCTGAAAACCTGGGCGAGGAGCAGGAGGCATATCGGGCCGGGCCCGCGGCCGGGGAAAGCGCGCGCGCCAGTCATTCCGCAATTGCGCTTGCCGACTTTGCGCCGCCCGTTGCCGCGCCGGGCCCAGGATATCGCCCCCGCCGTAGCTTTCGCCAAGGCCCATCAAGAGGTCACCCCAGATGTGCCCCTTATTCGCCTCGGCCTGAGCGCCGTACAAGCGGTTCGCGGCGCGATCACCCAGGGCGCCGAAGGCGCCCTTAAGTTTGCCAAACAGTTCCGGGATCATCGTCCATCCTCCAATTTCGAGTAATCCACCATCAGAAATCCGGAAGGGTGCATTCTCACGGCTTCCGGATCGGTTTGAGCGATCTCCTGCGCGATCACCCCGCGCCGCCTGACATCAGGCTCGTCCCAGATGTATCGATAGTCGATCCAACGGCGGCCGCTGCTGTCCAGCCCGACCTCTTCGATATCCTGCTTGAGACGGAGGTCTGACGGCACGAACAACGCCGCCAGCTTAAGCGCATCGCTTAGAGCCGCCCCGTGATCCTGATTCACCGTTGACCCATTGCTCGACCCGCTGCTGTTCACGGTCGTCGCCATGGGAATGCCCTGCAGGGCCGCGAGGTTGAGCTGCTGCGCCGCTATGGTGTTTTGATTTTGCTGAATTGCCTGCTGCAACGCGGCGTCAATAGCTGCCTGATCCTGGGCCTGTTGCGAGTCTCCGACGGCCGAGACCAGGTTCGCCAAGGTCAGCTGTTGCTGCAGATCGCTTTGGGTTGCGTTGGCCAGCAGGCCTGCCGCATTGCTCCTGACGCCCGCTCCAGCGATGGCGTTTGACGCATTGTACTGGCTGGCGTTAAGCGCCTGGTCCGCAGAGAACTCATTCGCCCTGTTTTGGCTCGCCGCGTTGGCCAGAGCGACCTGCGTCGCCAGGCCGGTGTTGTGGCTCCCGACATTGAAATCCATGCCTTGGTTCGACTGATCGGCGGCCAGGACGCGGTTGAGGTCGCCGATCGCCGCCTGCTGGGCGTTCTCGAACCCGGCCTGCCGCAGCTGCGCCGCCAGGCCGCCAAAGGCGCGCATCGAAGCCTCATTGGTCAGCATCTCCGCCACGCCGTGGCGCGAGCCGTTGAAGGCGCCCAGCCCCTGTGCGCGCTGCCGATCGCCCACTAGGGCAATCTTGCGCTGGCGTTCGTAGTCCTGCCCAAAGGTGTCGATGACATCCTTGGTGAACAGGTTGAGATAGGGATTGAGATCGATGTTCTTCAGCTGGCCCGCTGTGACATCGCGCACGGAGTTGCGAGCGATCTGCGCGGCGGTCGCATTCACCGCCTGGTAGCCCTTGCCCTGGACCTGGGGCGGAGCAAACGAACCAAGCTCACGCGCCATTTGCGCGACTTCGTTGAAGCCGTTACTGGGCCGATTGGCGATGCCTAGCATCCTTTGCTGCGCATCGCGCTGGGTGTCGTTGAAGCCGGCCACCAGCGGGCCCGCATAAGGCCTGCTCAACTGATCTGTCGCCGCCGTCGTCCTGTTGTAGTTGTCCCATGCCGCGCTCACGGCGGCGGGATCGAACGAGGTGCTCTGCGTCTGATTGCTCGTCTGCCTTTGGGTCTGGGTCGTCTTGCCTTTTTTTCCCATGTCACAATTCCTTTGAAGCCATGCCGGCGATCTCGCCGTAACCGAGAGGCGCCAGGGTTCGGAGCCACCCGAGGCGGCCGGTCAGATAGATCAGCGAACAGCCGTGTGCCTTCGCGATATCCACAAGCAGAGGGTCCATGCGCTTGACCCCGTCCAGATTGCCGCCAGCGAAGAGGACGTTCAGGGCCCGAAGGCGCGGAAAGGCGCATATTTCGAGGACGATCGCGGCGTCCGGCCCGGGCAGGAAGGCCATCTCCCCGGCCGCGATGGCCGCCTCGATATCCTCGATCTGATAGGCGCCGTCCGCATACTTGAGCGCCGCCTCGATCCAACCCTTGCACCGCGCCCACTCGTCGGGCGCGGCGGTCACGGCATGGCCTCGACGTCGAGAACGCCCGAATCGATGACCACCTGGTATCGGTCGCCCGTCACCCGGTCGGTCAGGATCAGACGCCCGGCCGCCAGCTCCACATCCTCACCCCGCTTGTGCACACCCTTGAAGGCCGCTTCCAAGGACGCCAGGATTTGGTCGAAGGCGGCGCTCGCATAGGCCGCCGGAGCGCGGGCGAGCCTCACCGCAGCCCCCCCGGGGTCACATCCATACGAAAGGCGCCGACGCGCCAGGGGGCCAGCCTTGCGCCCTCGTAGCGGACGGATACCTGCCTCGCTGTAACCCTGAAGTCGGTTTTGGGCGCAAGGGTGTAGGGCCCGTGTGAAACTTCGCCCGCGTTCGGCGAGAACCGCGTCTTGATTGTCACGCTGACATCGCCGGTCACCGCCTCATCGGGGTAGAGGCCGCGCACGTGCATCACCCCGTCGCCCTGCCCCAGTTCCAGGGGTCCGGCCTCGGCATGAGGCATGATATCGTCGTCGTAGTTGTAGCCGACCTCGTGTTCCCACACTTGTGCCGGTGTTTCCGGATCAACCATGAGCGGATAGGCGAACACGCCGCGATCGGCCCCGCAGGTCCTTGCCAGCCGGCCAAAATACCACTCGCCCGTCAGATGGTTCCAGCTCACATAGCGGTCGTTCTCGGTGCTTCCGCCGCTGGGATAGAACCACCAGACCTCATTGTGTTCAGACACGCGAACGCAGGTAACCTTTGCGGCCTGGTTCAGGTTGATGTCTTCAAAAACGCGATCGAAAACTTCGCATTGCAATGGGGACACTGCACCGTTGAAGATGAAAAATCCGTCCTGGCTCATCCACACGGCCCGGTCATCCAGAGCGGCGACACACTGCCGGGAGATTACGCCACAGGCAGTCCCAGCCCGTTCAAACCCGTAGACAAAGACATCTCGCGTGGGCGTCATGGTCCAGGCGTCGACGTCCGTGAAGACCAGATTCCCACCCTTGATCCGCTTGCCGCACTTCAAGGCGCCGGAGGTTTGAAGGCCAAAATCCCCTGCCGTATTGGTGGCGTCCGGGGTCCAAAGCGTAGGGTCGTCGCCGTCGCTCCAGGTCACGGTCTTGTCGGCCAGGGCCACCACTGAACCTTCGGCGGTAACAAATACCGCGTCCGCCAAGGGGGCGTTGGTCAACGGATCGGCGTTATCCGCCGTGTTTGGCGGCCAGTGGTAGATGACACTCGACCCCACCATGCACCCGATGAGATCCTCACCCCGGGTGTCGAGCGTCCAGACCGAGGCTTCCTGAATATCGTCGTCGTCAGGCCGGGGCGTTCCATAGAGCCCGGCGCCATAGGGGCCCATGCCATAGCCCCCTGCCACGACGCTATCGGCGCTCCCTGCCGTGAAACCGCTCGGCGTCTGATCCGTCACCGTCCCGTTCCTGGTCATGGCATAGAGTTTGGAATGGGTGCCGATCGCCGCCCACGATGCGCCGTCATTGTCCTTCCAGGTCAGGATCGCACGGGCCTTGCCGTTGATGTCTTCGGTGGTCTTGAGCCGCCAGCCACCGATCGGACCGATGGCCTTGCCGTAGCCACGCACCCGGTTCACGTCATGGAACCGGCCCCTGGTCTGATACTGCGTCCCATGGGTGAAGGCGCCGGGCGGGAGTTCGAGGGGGACAAGCATCTAGGACACTCCATACCCGTCCATAACTCGCCATTGATTGGCGCGGATCTTCTGGATCGAAAGCCAGCCGTTGACGGTGACCGTGCGTGTTTGGGAGGTGGAGCTTGTGCCTTGAAAATGGAACGTGACCCCCGTGCCGGTGGTGACGGTAAAGCTGGCGTTGGGGCCGCTTCCCTGGGCCCCGCCGCCGTCAAGATGGACGATCGCGCCCAGGGGCACGTTGACGGTTGAGTCCTGCATCACCGTCACCACGTGAGCGCCAAGGCCATCCGAGACCAGGGTGCGGCCGATATGGATACCCTCGATGGTGATGTTTCCGGTGAGGGCCACAACCGGCCGCATCAGAAAGCCCGTCGCCGTCGCCTCAGGGATTGCGAGCGGTGATGTATTGCCTGTCCAGCCGTTGGCGCCGAGCGCGCCGCCATAGACCCCGCCTCCCGCCACGCCGATCAGGTTTCCACCCAGACTGTAGAAGCCGGTTGTTCCTGATCCGACAAAGGACAACGCCGGTGCGGAGACCGATCCAGGCATCGCCCTGAGGACGCCGGTCATGTCGCCGCCAGCGATCGGATAGGCCGCGTCCGCGACATCGGACGCCGCCTTGAGTTCGGCGTCGATGCTGTCCAGGTTCGCATTGAGCTTGTCGCCCCAGGTATCGGCTGAAGCGTTGGGCTCAGGTTTGACCCAGGCGTAGTGGGTGGTCGTGGTGTCGGCCATTGGCTAGCTCACAAGATGGATTGAAGGGAAGCCGTTGCGGCGGCTGAACGCGTGGAGACGCTGCCGGCGGCGAGAGGGTGTGGCGGTTTGGTGAAGTCAGCAGGCGAGTGGGCGAAACGATCCGGCCAGACGCCTCACAAGATCAGCGCGCAACCGCGCTGCGCCCTCAAGCTGGGGCCGAAGTCCGCTTCGCGCGCGAAGCCTTCTGGCCTTGCCCGGTAAGTCTTAAAGCGGCGGACGAGGATGGCGTGGTAACCGAGTAACCAATGTACTCGAACGCCCAATTCTCCGCTGTGACAAACTCGAAGAACGCTTTGTGCTGTTCGCGTTGCCAACCTGGCTCTGTAAAAAAGTCATCGAGAACGATGACAGTCCCCGCGTGAATCCGATCACGCAGCGCGGCCAACACCGTTTTTGTTGACGCGTAGAGATCACAGTCGAGATGGAGGAAGGCGACGGGTCCCGAATGCTCCGATAGGAATCCCGGGAGTGTGTCGTCAAACCACCCGACCACCAGCTTGACGTTGCTGGCCACCTCCGGAGGCTTCGACAACTTGAACGCGCCGGGTCCCAGCTGACTCCATGCATCTGGCAAGCCCTCGAACGAGTCGAAACCGTATATCGTCCGGTCTGTGTGCGCCGCCAGCGCATTGATCGACCGGCCTGAATAGACCCCGAACTCTAGGATCAGACCCTCGGCCGGCGCCATATTCAACGCCTCGATCCTCAGCTCCTGTACGGTGAAGCGCTTATGGAGCGGAATGTGCTCGTAGACGAACTTGGCGGAATCCAGAATCGCGAGGGTATGCAATCCGTAGTCAATGTTCCGCATCGACCGAAGGACGCCAGCCTCTACCTCTTCACGAATTAAATCCCGAAGCCCCACCGCGCGGACAAGCCGCTCAAAGCCCCATCGTAGTACACTGCCCAGCATGCGTTCGCTGTAGGGGGCGGGGCACTGACATTCAACTGGAGATTTGTCGACGATCTTCGCGCCCATTCGCTTAGTGAATGCCTGCATTAAATCGCCGTGACCTTCCAACTAACGCCGTTCCACCACACCTTGGCATGGGCGGCGCCGCCCCCCGCAACGGTCGATCCCACAGCAGGGGCGCTCGCATCGGTGACACGATATTCGTCGCCCGTGCTTGGAGATCCCGGAAGCGTGGCAACGGTCTTGGCGGAGAAATTTACCGCGTCGCCGCTCATGATCAGCCTTCCGGCCTGCGTTGTTTGGCCGACGACCACCAAAGCGCCTGGAATTGACACGGTATCGGAGGACGTGCCCAGGCGTACCTGATTGTCGGCGGTGCAAACCGCGCCAAACCCAATCGCTGTTTGGGATGTAGCGCCCGCCGCGGAAACGTTAGTATTGCTCCCTAGAAGGGTGTTATTATTTCCAATCGTCAGTGTGTTCCCCGTGCTGGAACCTACACCTGTGTTGTTGCTTCCTATACAGTTTGGGAGAGCGCCTAAGCCTACACCCACATTCTGGGTGCCAGCCCACGACGGAAGTGCGAGTCGGCCGATAGAGACATTGTATCCGCCTGTGTCAGCCGTCGAGCCCGCCCCGTGGCCAAAGCTGACCGAGAACGCTGCGGAATGGCGAAGCATGAGAATCCCACCCATGCTGATCGTCGTCCCCACATCCACCGCCCCACTCAACGTCAGGCTCGTCCCCGTCGCCGCGCCAATATTGCCGCCGGCGAAGACCAAAGCGCCCGTGCCCGTCTCGTCGGAGATCACCCCCCGAAGCTGCGCCGAGGTCGTGGCCGCGAATTGCGACAGCGGATTGCTGGTCGAAGCCACCCCCGAAATCTCCGCCGCGGTGTAGTTGAGGATGGTCTTCACCGCCGCCACGTTCGCCGCGGTGGCGATGCTGTCCCCGGTCGCGGTAAGGCCAAGGCCGGTCGTGCGCATGTTGGACTGTGAGGTCTGGGCTAGGAGGGTCCTTGCCGCGGATCCGAAATCGGCCAGCGCGGCCGTTCCAGAGCCGGTGAAATAGGCGATCTTGTCCGCCGCGCTGGCGAGGCCCGCGATGGCCGTCAGTTCCGCATCCTGCGCCTGGACGTTGGTCCCGATCACCAGGCCCAGCAGCGTGCGCATCGCCGAATAGTCGGCCGCCGTGGCCAGCGAGACCCCGTTGGCCGATGACGACGCCAGGGCCGCCAGCGTCGCGCTGTAGCCCTGCACGTTTGTCCCGATGGTCAGACCCAGATTATCGCGCGCCGCCGAAGCCGAGGATGCCCCCGTGCCGCCATTGGCGACGGCGAGGTCCGTCCCCGACCAGTGGCTGTTGTTGATGGTCAGGCCGGCGCTCAGATTGGCCTTCAGCGCCGCCAGCGTGACCTTGCGGGTCGAAGGCGTGGATCCGGGCGTTTGGACAACCGGCACAAGGCTGTCGTCGCCCAAAGCGTCGGCCGCCGTCAGCGCCGAAATTTTCCTGTTCTCAGCCATCAGGCGTCCTCCAAAAGCATCAGTCCGCAGTTCTCGGCCTCAAGGAAGCCGCCCTCTTCCTGAATCAGGGCGCGGGGCAGCTTGGCCCAGGGGTCTGGGGCGGGGGTGGCGTCGGTCCAGGTGCAGTCGGCCATCTCAGACTCCCTGCCCCTTGGCGTCGGAATTGATGGCGGCGATCGCGTTCTGGAACGCCGCCGCCCAGGCCGCGCCCCTCATCCCGTCGCCAAGGAACTGACCGGCATGGGTCAGCGCGCCGTAGAGATAGGCGTCGGGGAATGTGTCGCAGAGCCAGTTGTTCGGCGCGGCCTCGGTCAGCGCCGGCAGCCGCTCAAAATAGGTCAGATCCAGCTCGTAGTCGGCGTCGGCCGCCGGCGCGAATTGGAGCTCGCGGCCCGCGACGCTGAAGAACATCGGCCGGCCCGGGACCGTCGCGGTGGCGCGCAGCGTCGTCAGCACATCGACATCGCGGCGCTCCACCGGCTGGTCTGCCGCGTCGATCGTGCGGATCGCCGCAAAGTCCTCCGGCGTGGGCAAATAGTCAGCGCCCCCGTTCAAGGTCGCGCTCGCCCGCCGGACCATTTCAGGCGCCCGGACCAGGCGGTTCATGTCCGCCTCCGCCAGGCGGATGAATGTTGGGATCGTCTGCTCTATCGCCGCGTCCGGACAGAAGGCGATGATCGCCGCAACCAGCTCGCCATAGGTCATTGCGCGACCGCCTGCGGCCCATCAGAGGGCGCGTCGAGCGAAAAGCCCGCGATCTTGCTGTCCAGCTGCACCGTCTTGTTCATACCGACGGCGGCCAATACCTGCTTGGTGACCATGTTCTCCATGACCGCCGTCTTCTGGTCGTCCTGCAGGAACGGCGCGGCGTGGAGCAGGGTGGTGTAGAGATAGATGTCCGGCTCGTAGGTCAGAAGCCAGTTGGTGTCCCCGTCCGCAACCAGGGCGGGGATCGCCTGATAGTAAGCCACGTCCATGTTCCCGCTGGATGCGGGCGTCGGCGCAAGTTCAATGGAGCGCCCGACGATGGAATAGAACCTCGGCGTTCCGGTGGCCCGAAGCCTGGCCCGCCGCAGCATGGTGAGCTGCTGCACGCTGACCTGCTCCAGCGGATAGTCCTCGTCCGCCGCCATCTGCAGATAGATCGGCTCCAGCATGTCGGTGGGGGCCGTCGCCTTGCGGGTGTTGGCGGTCACTGCCACCGTCCCGTTGGCGACCATCCGCGTCGAGCGCACGACCTTGTTGATCGTCGCCTCCGCCAGTCTGATGAAGTCGGGGATCTGCTGATCCAGGTCGACGCGGTTCAGGTAGTCGGCCACGGCCTGCTTCAGGCCGCCGTAAGTGCTCAGGGCCATTAGGGCCTCCTATCCGGTTTTGAGGGTTCCAGAGCCGAGCCGCTGAACGGTCTCGGCCCGCAATTGTGCGAGCGCCTCGGCTTCCGCCTGGGCCTCGATCTGGGCGCCTTCGACATCGCGAAGGACGTTGCGATAAATGAGCATCTTCGCCCGCGCCGCGATCAGGTCCGCCGCCTCGGTGGACCAGGCGTTGCTCGCCGCGTCATTGGCGAAGGCGGTCTCGGCGTAGATGCCAGGAAAAGTCAGGGTGTAGGCGGCGGCGGGCGTCGGATAGAGCCGCGCCTGGCCATCGCAAATGGCGTAGTCGCTGGGTTGGCCGGTTGAGGCCGAGCCTGCGTTCAGGTCCTCGAACTCAGAGAAAGCGCGCCGCTCCAGCGGAACCAGCAGGCCCCCCTGGGTGACAAACGCACCGTCCTCTCGCTGTAGTCCCGCCGGCAGGGTCGCATAGGCGTTCCCGGCAGTGGTCGTCGTGGTCCCGGATCTGATGTTGAACCAGAACCGCTCCGAGGCGTAGTGCGCGATCGCCCGCTCGATGTAGTCCCCTGCCTGACGCAGGAGCCCGGGCCGGCCGATCTCGTCGACCACGCGCAATTTCAAGGCGCTCAGCATGCCCATGGCGGCCTCCTTGCGTTCGAATGGAAAAGGGTGCGGCGGGGCCCCTTTAGGGGAGGGTCGGAGCCCCGCCGCGGACATCCCGGTGACCAGCGCTTAGCCGTCGTTGTCCGGGATGTAGGCGATGATGATCTCCGCCTCGCCGGCAGACGCCGACGCGGTCGAAGTCACCGCCGCCGAGACGATGGTGTCGCTCTCCACCCGGTTGCTTACCGCCTCGTCGAAGGGAACGAACGTCGTGGTTCCCAGGGCGAGAGAGGTCGCCCAAAGGTCCGTGCCGCTGTCTGTTGACGGGCCGATGCTCACCGTATTGGTGGTGTTGCCGTTGAAGGCGGTGATCACCGCGGCGCCGGAAATGGCCTTCACGATGATCGATCCCGCCGGGATCACCCCGACCTCAACGGTCTGGCCGTTGTTGGCGTAGGAGATGGTCTTGCGCAGGTAGTGGATCTGCTGGCTGTGGAACTGCCGGGCGACTTTGGTGCTCAAGGGCATGTCTGATCCTCCTTACGCGTTCGGATCGGGCGAGTAGGTCGTGGTGACCACCGCGCCGAAATCCGTGGAGTTGAAGACGGTCTTCTTCAGGCCGAAGATCGCCCCGCCGCCGACGTCCAGCTGGTTGCCGAAGTCGTCGGACTCCTCCTCCCAGATGAACTTCTCGAAGGAGTATCCCTGGCCGAAAGCCAGGGCCGCCGCCTGCGAGCCGCAGAACACCGCCCGCCGGGTCGCCGCCTGGACCGCGCCCGAGGTCGAGTGGATGCCGTTCGGAATCCGGTTCGCCTCGTGCAGGATCACGCCGTTCCATTCGCCCAGCGCGCCCACATAGATCGGGTTGTCGCTGATCTGACCGCCTTGCATGGCCGCCTTCTGGATGTCGGCCCACGACCCTGCGGTCGCCGCCGACTGGCGCAGTTGGTAGACTTGGTAGGGGTGCAGGAACATCACATACTTGTCCCGGCCCTTGATGCGGATCGGGCGGATGTTCGGCGTCCCCTTGGGGTTTGCCGTCGCCTTCACCTTGATGCGGTCGATCAGGGCGGTGGAGAACACCGCCGTGTTGTCGCCCGCCACCGCCTGGTCCGTGGTCAGGGCGTTGGGCCGGATGATCCGGCTGGGCGCTGTGACCGGATTATTGCCGGTGTAGAGGGTGTCGGTCTCGGCCGTGTTGCCGCAGACCTGGTTGAAGAAGCTGGCGTCCATCAGGTCGGCCGCCCAGTCGGACAGGCCGTCCATGCATTCGCGCCGCACATTGAACGGCACGCGCTGCCGGCTCATCCGGCCGCCGGCCGAGGCCGCGTGGCGGCGCTGGTCGATCACGACGTTGTCGGCATAGGTCGTCAGCTTCTCTTCATTGCCTTTCAGCATGGCGTCGCCTTGGACGCCGCGCCCGACGAGCTGGGCCCTCAGAAAGAACCGGACGCTGTCGCCCTTGTCCTTGTTGAGGTCACCCTTCTCCTGGATGATGGAGTCGTCGCCCTTGCCGATGAACTGACCGATATAGGTTTTGTCCAGCGCCTCGACCGCGACGATCTTCGACCATGCCTTGCGGGCTTCGGGGTCATTGACCCCGTAAGCGGTAATAGACATCTCGATTTGTCCTTGAGGTTCGTGAAGCTGTCTCAGTCCGGCGAGACAAGAGCCGCGGCAGGCTTATCTTTAGGAGCCGCCCGAAAGCTCCGCCCCGTCCGTGGGGCCGACAGAAATCAGTAGAAAGTCGGGCCGGGGGAAAGACTCATCCGCACTTCCCGACCCTGAAGAAATCCTACTGCAAACGCGCGCAAACGCGCAACCAATCCCATGTGGCATAAAGGTTTTTGCCACAAAAGGATTGCCGTTGACAAAGCGCCTGGCCCAAGGGATTTTGGAACAAAACTCGAACAGGGGGCCGGTGGCGATGGTTTCCAGATCTTGGATCGCGATCGGTGTCGCGGCGATATTCGCTGGCGCTGGCGTGAGTTGGTACGGTCTATCCAGATCAAACGATCAGGCGCTCGACCTTGTATTTGAGTCTACGCCGGTCACAACGGCCACGGACACGAGCCGCTCCGAAGCGGATCGCCTTGCCCATATCCCTGCCGCCTCCGATTCCGCCCTTTCTCAAATCGCCAGGCAGCGCCGCGATCTCCTCGTGATCCTCGCTAAGGAAGACGCCGGGATTTGCGCCGATCAGTACTATGGCGACTTTCCAGGAAACGAGCTTGATCGCCTACCCGAGGCCTCGAAGGCTGCCGCACGGCAGCATCGAGCCATGCTGTTGGCCGCGGCCGGACAAGGAGAAAACAGCCCGGTCAATCGAGCCCCCTTCGATGAATCCTTGAATGACCGCATTACCAGGTTGATTGCGGAAGGCGGAGCAACCAAACGGCAAATTGAGCTCGCCGCGGGCGCCGCGCCCAGAACATCTGCTGAAAGCTGTGACGCCGGCGTGCTGATCTATTCCGCCGTCGCATCCCTGCCCTCGGAGCAGGCCGGGGCCTGGATGGCTCAGGTCCTCGACAGCGCGGTCGATCATCGGCGTTCTGTCGAACGTCGGCTTGTGGCGCCGGGAAGCCTTACTGCAGAATTCGCCCTTGAACTCAAAGAGGTGTCCCTGAGCCATTTTGAGCGTCTGATCGACGCGTACGTCTTGCGCGAAAATGGCGCGCCGGACTCCGCTGCCAAGGCCGCGGATCGCCTGTTTCCAGAACTCCGGGATCGGTTGCGGTCATCGCCGCCGGATTTCAGCGAGATTTGGCAGACAGCGCAGGAATTCCGCCCAGGCTATTCCTTTGGTGTCGGCCTGCGGCCGGCTGCGACGAGCACATCCTGAATCGCCATCGCCCGCTTCGCAATCTTCTCGGCCCTGTCGGTCCCATTGACCGCCCGTCTAGCGTTTCTGAACTGCTGCTCGTCGGCCACATCTGAGTCGCCAAGATAAAACGGCGCCCCATGGCCGGTGAAGCCTTGTGCCCGGTTCAGACCATCAACCAGGATCCGAGCGCCGAGCTCACGCCCCTTGGCGAGATCGGGATTGTCGACGAGCGCGCCATTCATTCCGTACAGTTCGTCAAAGTCGGCGTAGTTATGCTTGTGCGTAAGCATGGTCGGCCCGCGGCCGTAGTAGATGCGCCCATTGTCCGCGGGCAGCCCGTAGTCCTGTCCCTTTCCCCGCCCATCCTCCTCGTCTTTCGCAAATCCGCCTGTCTCGTGATCTGCGGTCGCCAGCGTATAGGCGAGATAGGAGTTCGGCAGGTGAGCGCCGTGTTTCATGATCAGGCCGATACTTTCCTCAACATGAGCCGGTAGCGGCTTGCCATAAATCCCTTCGAGCCCTTGCCGGAACCGTTCGGGGTCTCCGGTGGAGTCCATTCCGCCCGCTTGAGGGGGGACAGGCGCGGGACCGCGGTAGTCCTGCATGCCTGCGGGGTCATGATAGGGCCCTTGCTGGCCGGACTGAAAGCGCGGTTTTATGTGGTGGTTGTTGCTATAGCTGTAGGGGTTGCCCATGGCCTCGATCCTTTGGCTGTCGGGGTGAATATCATGCTCAAAAAGCTTGGAAGGGGCCTGTCGAGGCGGCCCGGCCGACAGGCTGCATCCGACTAGACGCGGATCTCGAACCTGGGGTTATTCAACATCAAACGCGCGCAAACGCGCAACCAATCCCATGTGGCATAAAGGTTTTCGCCACAACGGGCGGCTATTTCGCCTTTTCCGCCAAGGCCTTGCGGCCGGCCTCAATCCGGGCGTTGAACTCCGCCAACGCCTTCATCGCCTCGTTCTGATCCTTCGAAAGCTGCAGCCGAAGCAGGGTCGCCGACCGGTTCTGGTCCAGCTCGCACATCTGGTAGTGATGGATCAGGATCCACGCCGCCATCATGTCCGAGGCTGCTTCCCGCTCCAGCCGGTATTCGTCCTGATCCGTCACGCAATAGGGATTGCCGCCGACGCCCACGAGGGGCGAGACCTCCGCCTTGCCCTCGTCCTTGCCGCAGCCCGCGGTCAGGGCCGCGAGACACAGCGCGCCGGCGATCTCTTTTCGAAACATGGCCGGGCTTTTGGCCTCGAAACCCAAAGCCCGCAAGAGCCCAGCTCAGCTCATCGCCGCCTTGTGCCGCCGCCAGGCGTCGCGCAGGGCCGATCCCGACAGGTTCGCGATCCGCGCCTCAAGCGAGCCGCCCTCATGACCCCCGCGTCCACCGGCCGCCGACAAGGTCCTGGACGCCGCCGCGCCGGCCTCGATCGAGTGGAGCCGCCCGCGCCGGGCAAAGCCGCGCTCCTGGGCCAGTTTGAACGCCACCCGCGCGGGGTTCAGACCCTGACGCCGCGCCTCGGCCACACCGGCCACGAATTCATTGGCGACGATCCGGTCGACCTCGTGCTCGTTGGCGCCGTAGTCGAGCAATTCCTGCCGGCGCGACGTGCGCAGAAATTCAAGCGCCGGATAGTAGTCGGGGTTTGAGGCCGCGACCTCCGCCTCCTGACTCTCCACAGAGCTGACAAACTGCGCCGTCGCCTGCTGCTGTTGCGCGGCCACGAACTGGCCCTGCATCCACTCGACGGCGGCCAGGGGATCTTCCCGGGGGTCGGGCGGCGCGGCAGGAGCATAGCTTGCCTGCGCCTGGGCCCTAAGCTCTGCCAGTTCGCTACGCATCGCCTTCAGGTCGGCCCGCGAACTGCGCAGCGCCCCTTGCGTCTGGCGCCATCGCCGCTCAACCTCCTCACGAGGCAGTGGTTCGCGCGCCGCAACCTCAGCCTCCTCAGCCTCGGCCTCTGCCGATTGCACGGCGCCTTCTTCCTGTTCGGCGGCCGCCGCTACGTCGGCAAAACTGGGCTCATAGCTCTCGCCCCCGTCAAACCCCGCATCGGGGCCGGTCATCTCACTCATGTCCATGTCCTTGGTCCTGGGCCCCATCCGCCGGACCCGCGCGGCGCTCCGGTAAGGAGCTCAGATCGGAAAGTCCGCTACTGCCGGTCGGGGCTGTGGCGGCGGTCGCGGGCCAGGCCAGGTCAGCGGTCGAATGACAAACGACGAAACCGGCCGGGAAACTGTCTTGGCGGGGACCTATGAAGCTTGCACTCCGCGCAGGATTTAAGAACCATGGACGCGGAAAGGCGAGGGACCGATGGGATCGAACTTCAGGCGACTGCTTATGGTAGCCGGGGTCTGCGCGGCCGTCGGGGGCTGCCGTCCCATGGATCCGGAAGAGGTTGGCGCCAAGACTGAGCGCGCCATCCTCGAAGCGACCGCGAGGATGCTTTCCCCCGAGGAGCAGAAGGTCAGCGACGCCCTGATCAGCGACCCCGTCGGCGGGCCGGCGCAAGCGGTCCTCAAGGCGCATTTCCCCTTGGAGTGGAAGATGTTTCTTGAAGATGTCGTCGAGGCGGGAGGCCTTCAAGGCGATCCAGGTGCGGCGACCGCCTCGCTTCAGGCTGGGCTTGCGCCGTTTAGCCCCGGGATTATTTTCGCCCCGACCGAAGATATGCAGCGTCTCCTCGACGCCCGCGTTGCGCTCTTCGCCGCCTTGCGGGCCACTGATGTGCCTCGCTGCGCGCAATACGTGAACACCTTGTCGTTGCAGCCGGCCGCCACCGTGCCCAGGCCAGTCTTCGAAGCCTTCTTTAGGCAGCGTGAAGCCTATTACCTGGCCTTGGCCTCGGGTGTTCGCATCGGCCTCAACCCCTCTTCTGCGAAGTTGCCGGACACGACCCAAGCCGACCAGCGCATCGCCGAAGAAGTCTTTCGCGACGAGGGCGTTCCCTTGGACCCGGTAAAGACAGCTCCTGAAGACCTGTGCGCCTGGCAACAGAAAAAGCTGCGCGCCATCCAGCACATGCCAAAAGACGTCGGGGCCCGGGTCCTGGCGCAGGATCTGTTGGCCTCGTGGCCGGACAAGAACGTCCCCCCTGCCGGCCTTTAGGGAGCGGGCGCCAGGGCCGCCGCTTTGAGGAAGCCGGAAAGGGGCGGCAACGCTGCGTCGCCGCGGACCTATTGCCTAGGCCAAACCGATCGCGGAACCCGTCCCATCAACAGGTCGTACACCGTTTGACCAGTCTGCCCCTTGCCTTGCAGCAAGGTCGGCGCCCGCAATGGCGAGATCCGGACCCCTTGCGGTCGGCGTTTCGTAGCGAGGTGTTGTCATGGCATTGACTTTCGATGGAGCGTTGCAAACTGTGAACACAGAGGGAACGTGTGGAGACGTGCGTTTCGAGAGGTGAGGTAGAATGGAGGCATCACCCAAGTCACCGATGAGCGGGCGCCATTGGGCCTTGGCGCTTGCCCTGCCTTGCTGGCTCCTTTTTTCCGCGAGCTGCGCACCCAAGGCCGCCGCTGATCCTGAAGTCCCCGACAAGGCGGAGTTCGCAGCGCTCTCGGCCCTTCTGGAAACGGAGTTTCCTAGGGAGTTCGTGTCCTTTAAGGCTGCCGGTGAAACCGACGACCTTGCCGGCTCACAAAGCTTGGCGGGGTTCTCAGCCTACGTGTTTAATGCGCACGCACATCAACTGCGCCTCGCGCCGGACGACGCCCTTTTCGATGCCATACGCGCCAGGCGGGACGCTTTGCGGCTCGCTGGGCCAGCCCCGCCGTTCAATTGCGAAGAGCTTGGAATAGAAGGCCACGCCGCGCTTCGGTTCGAGGGCGACTGGTTCATGCGCACCTTGAAGGCGGTCCGAGAAGGCGCCCGGCGTCGGACCGCCCACGATCTCCCCAGCAAAGCAGACTACGAAGCACTCTTGGCTCAGGCGAAAACATCAGAGGATCGGCGGAACCTGCAAGTGCTGGTCGATACGCCTGAACAGGCCCGCTTCCCCGACCATGCTTGCGGCGGCCTGAGTTTATGGCTCGAGACGCTCTCGGAGCTCCCGCCGGACGTCGCCAGCCGGCTCTACGTCGCCGAGGAGATTTCAGGCCTACCCCTGGAAAGCAAGACCGTTGCCACCGGCGCTGGCGGCCTTCTCTAGGAAAACCTCCCTCAGCCGCCGGTTCACCCGGTCGGGGAACGGCGAATAGTCGATCAACTCCGCCCACACCTCCGGCCCCGCCTGCGTCAGAGCACCCTGCATCTGTCCCACCAGGGCCCAGGTCTTTTCCTTCAGAATTGGGCCAGGCGGGACGATGGGCGTTCAGAGCACGATCCTCTATCTGCCGGGTTCCTTGGCTTCGAGACTACGACATCGCCGCCTTGTGCCGCCGCCAGGCGTCGCGCAGCGCCGATCCCGACAGGTTCGCGATCCGCGCCTCGAGCGATCCGCCTTCATGGCCCCCTCGCCCGCCCGCCGCCGACAGGGTGCGCGACGCCGCCGCCCCCGCCTCGATCGCGCTCAGCCGCCCGCGCCTCGCATAGCCGCGCTCCTGCGCCAGCTTGAACGCCACCCGCGCCGGATTCAGTCCCTGCCGTCTCGCCTCGGCGACCCCGGCCGCGAACTCATCGGCAACGATGTGGTCGACGTCATATTCGTTGGCCCCATAGTCAATCAGCTCCTGCCGCCGTGACACGCGCAGGAATTCTAGAGCGTCGTAATAGTCTGGATTGCTGGCGGCCATCTCCGCCTCCTGGCCGTCTACTGAACTCACCAGTTCGGCCACGGCCTTTTGCTGCTGGGCGGCGACAATCCTGCTTTGCATCCATTCGACCGCCGCCAGGGGATCTTCCCTTGGGTTGGGCGGCCCGGCCTCTTCAACCCCGCGCTCCGCCCGCGCACGTAGCTCGGCCAGTTCGCTACGCATCGCCTTCAAGTCGGCGCGTGAACTGCGCAGGGCCCCCTGCGTCTGCCGCCAACGCCGCTCTACCTCTTCTCGCGGCAAAGGCTCGCGCGCAGCGACATCGGCCTCTTCAGCCTCTCTGTCCGCCGACTGCTCCGCCACTTCCTCGTTTTCGGCCGCAGCCGCCATGTCGGTAAAGCTGGGCTTATAGGCCTCACTGCCGCCGTCAAACCCCATCTCGGAGCCGGTCATCTCACTCATCTGCACATCCTGGTTCAGGCCCCGTCCGCCGGACCGCCGCGGCGCTCCGATGTGGAGCTCGGTGTTGAAACTTGACTTGTGCGTGGCGCTCGATCACTTCGAACGTAAAGGGAACGGAGAGGCCAGCGATGCCTTGGCGAAGGACGATCACCCGAGCGGCCTGCTGTATCGTCGTCGCAGCCTCACCGCTTCTAGGGGCCTGTGAGCCAAAGAGCCGGTCCGAGACCGTCACCAGGCAGAAACTCGCTTGGGTGGAAGCGCGCGCGCGCTATCTCACGGCCGAGGAAAGGGCGTTGAGCGCTCTCCTCACCGGCAATCCCGTTTCAGGTCCTGCCCATACGGTTCTGAAGGCTCATTTTCCGATGGAATGGAAACTGTTCCTGAAACAGCTCGTCAAGGACGGCGGCCTCGAGGGCGACACTCAACCTTCGATCGACTACCTCAACAGCTCCATGGGAAGACTGAACGGGACCGTGGTTTTCGCGTCGACAAAGGACCTGCGGCTCTTGCTTTCCGCAAGGTCGGACCTCGTCGAGACGCTTCGGCTGCAGGGCGACGCCTACTGCGCCGCCTATGCGCTTCACAGAGACTTTCCCTTGGCCTCAGAGCGAACCCCTCGGCTCGATGCGGCAATCTGGAGACAACGGGAATTCTACTATTTTGTGCTGGCCTCAGGAAAAGAGGGGCTTTTCGCCAGCCGGGAGGGAAAGCCTACCTATCAACCGCCGCTCACATCCGACGAGCAGAAAGTCGTGGAAGAGGTGTTCAACGATGTGGGCGCCCGGCCCATCACGGCAGAAAGCCCGCCGGGGGAAATTTGCGACCAATACCGCCTCAGGCTCACCGCCTACCGGCACTTGCCGGAAGATCTGGGCGCGAAAGTTTTCGCCAATAGCCTAGTGGAAGACTGGAAGGACCAGAACTCCATGCCCTCCGGCATCTAGTCAGCGTTTCGGCCGCCGGCGGAAGCTATCGGCAACGGCGTTGGCCAGCGGCCTCAGAACGGGTGACACAAACCCGTCAATGGCCATTCGCGCCAAAGGCGGGGTGTTCAGATGGCTCTGCGCCATCGACTGGATCAGCTCACCCTGCCGCTGGCCGGGAGACTTCGTAGGCTGGCGTTGCGGCGCGGGCGCCCGGCCGGCGTTCGGCGCTGTTCGCGGGCCCGCCCCGTCAAGGTAAACCGGGGGTCTTTCCTGCTCGCCGAGCTCGCCTCTCGCCATTGAGGAGACTAGACTTCCCACAGCGTCAGCGGGCATGCCTTTCAGCCCAAGCGTATCGGCCGCCCCTTTGCCGATGGCGTCTAGCGCTATCGCTCCGATTGCGCCCTGCATGCCTTTGTCAAAGCGCTGCCCGGGCGGCGCCTCTGCAGCGCCATCAATCGCTCCATAGATGCCAGAAGCCAGCATCGGGTGAACGCCAAGGCGGGAGGCGGTTGCAGAGCGCGCGAAGTCGCCTGCGGCCGTGCTAAGAGTGGCCTGAATGGGATGCTTGGCTTCGAATGTCCCGATCGTGTCGTCGTATTCCTTGAGATGCGCTTTTGCGACCAGGTCTTTTTGAAGAATGCCCCGTCCGTCCCGCTCGCCCTGAGCCCCCATGATGGCGGCGTCGAGCCGTTCGTTGGCGCGGGCAGGGACGATCTCCCGATTGAAAATCATGAAATGCGGCGGAACCCATTTCAGACTGCCGTCCACGTAGGTTTGAGCGCGCCCTTCCGGGCTCTCCCTCTGCTGACGCTCCAAGGCCTCGACAGCCGCCTGAAGATAAGCCAGTTCGTCGGCCTCATACCGATCGGGCTGCCGCGCTTCGGCCGCCCGCCGCGCCTGGGCGTCACGGAGCTCCGCTGCACGAATGGTGGCCATGAGCTCACCGATTTCATCGGCTTCGTACTGGTCGTACGGGGGACCGCCCCGAGGAGCGTGTTGCATTCCTGCCTCCGTGAATGGGTTTGTTGGGTTCGCGCGTCAGAGTCGGCCGGGATCCAGCCTAAAGGCTCTGTCCTACGGGCGGAGCGCTCTGCATTGCCGCCGCCCTCTGCAGGAAAACCTCCTTTAGCCGCCGGTTCACCCGGTCGGGGAACGGCGAATAGTCGATCAACTCCGCCCACACCTCCGGCCCCGCCTGCGTCAGAACACCGTGCATCTGTCCCACCAGGGCCCAGGTCTTTTCCTTCAGAATCGGGCCAGGCGGGACGATGGGCGTTCAGAGCGCGATCCTCTATCTGCCGGGTTCCTTGGCTTCGAGACTACGACATCGCCGCCTTGTGCCGCCGCCAGGCGTCGCGCAGCGCCGATCCCGACAGGTTTGGTAATTCTGGAAGGCGGGATTGGAGGATGCCGCGCTCATGCGATTGACCTTTCGGGGAGCAAGGAGGAACGATAGATGAACTTCGGAGGCGACGGTTGTGGCTGATCGGGGACGGGTGCGTTCACGGCGCGGATGGATTTTGGTTGCGGTCGCTATTGCTGTGGCGGCCGTCGGGGGCGCATTTTGGCTCTCGGCCGATCGGCAGCCGGCCGAGACGGCGCGACAGGCGCAGTTGCAGGCCATGCGCGCCCTGCTCCAGTCCGAATTTCCGGATGATTACGAGTACTTTGTGAAAACGTACGAGAAGGCGGAGTACTCGCCTTATGGCTCCGTCGACAATAGCTTGGAGTATCACTCCGGCCATGTCTTTGACCGCTACGCGCGGCATCTGCGGATGGCGCCGGACGACGCCCTCTTCGACTATATCAAGGCCCGCAGAGATTGGCTGAAGGCGGCCGGACCCCGGCCTCTCTTCAACTGCGACCATCTTGGAACCCGGGGCGATGCCGGTATGGCGTTCGAAGGCGATTGGTTTGTGCGGTCCCTCAAGGCGGCCCGCTTGGGCATGGCGCACCCTACGGGCCGGCCGCTCCCGACCCAAGCCGACTACGACGCCCTCCTGCTTCAAGCCGCCAACCCCGAGGACCGCTTCCTACTGCAGGAACTGGTCAAAACTCGGGGTGAGGCCCGGGTGACCGAAGAACAGAACTGCAAAAATCTGCTGATCTGGTTCACCGCCCTATCCGGGCTCGAGCCGGACGCGGCGGCTCGCCTCCTGGTGGCGAACGGAATATCCGGCCTGCCTTAGGCAAGGCCTCCCAACCCACCCGGGCCGCCAGGCATCCCGCCCGCCGGACCCGCAGCTCCCATCTTCGCCGTCATCGCCCGCTCCAGGAAGACCTCCTTCAGCCGCCGGTTCACCCGGTCGGGGAACGGCGAATAGTCGATCAACTCCGCCCACACCTCCGGCCCCGCCTGCGCCAGGACGCCCTGCATCTGGCCCATCAGGGCCCAGGTCTTCTCCTTCATGTTCGGACCCGACGGCGCGCTGTCGACGATCACGTCGAACTTCATCGTCTCCGGCTGCTTGGCCAGGGGCGCATAGCGCGCCACCCCGTCGTCGCCGGCGATCCGCACCAGATAGCCGTCCGGCAGGTACTTCTGCATGTACTTGAGCAGCAGCCCCCCCTGCTCCTTCCGGTAGGCCCGCAGGCTGTCGTAATAGTTGGCCAGGATGGCGTAGGCCGCCTGCTTCCTCTGGTGCTCCAGCACGCCTGCCTGCTGCCGCGACACCAGGCCCAGCAGCTCCTCATTGATCCCGCTCGCGTCCCGGATTCCCGCCAGCGAAAACTGCATCATCTGCGACAGCTGCGGCGGAACCTGCGGGGCCGGCTTGTTCTGGATCTTGCCCTGGGCCAGCGCTCCCTTGTTCATCCAGGTGATGGCGTCGGCCTTGGCCCAGCTCTCCTCCGCCCGCTGGGCGTCGGCGAAGGCGTCCATCTCGGCCAGTATGCCGCCCTTGGCGTTGGTCCTGATGATGTGATGCAGCATTGAGAAGAAGAGATTGGCGAACCGTTGCGGGTCCTTCATGCTCTCCACGACCCCGTGCCAGATCCCGTCGTTCTGGTTCCGCTCGCCGGTGATCGCCTTGATGGTGAACTCCCCATCGGGCAGCGCGTGGTGCTCCAGCACCTGATCGCCGCAGACCACCGCCCGCCAGTATCGCTTGCGCCTCTGCTTCACCGACCGCAGTTCGCCCCCCGCCGCCGCGGCCTCCCGGTCGATCGCCGCATGTTCCTCGGGCGTCAGCTCGGACAGCTCCCCCGTCTCCGGATGCTCGCACACGTGCACCACCTCGTGCTCGAACCACTGCCATTCGGTCAGCACGACCTCGTCCTCACCCGCCCGGTCGTCGACATAGAGATCGCCCCGCGCCACCCGACCCGACCGCGTCCGCCTATTCCGCGCCAGCGCCCCGATCTCCTCGGCGGGACTGGCGTCCGGCCAGCTCTGCTCGAACTCCGCCTTGCCGATCGTCCGCCGCCGCCGCACCCGCCGGGCGTCCGTCAGGTTGGGCTTCCTTGCCGTCGAGTCCGGCGTGATCTCGAAGGGGTCGATCCGGGCGATCACCACCTTCCCCTGCGGCTCGTCGTCATAGTTCATCACCGTCTCGGTGAATCCCAGGCCGCAGATCAGCGCGTCCCGAAAGGCGTCGCTCTCCTCCCGGTCGGCATTGGTCAGGTCGCGGATCCACTCAGCCCCCTTGGTGAGCAGCTCATTGACCCCGCTGTCCTCGATCGAGCGCGGCACATACTGCACTTGCTGTCGGTCGATGATCTCGGCCCCGGCCACGGCGTTCACCATCGGCCCGATCCGGTTGATCGTCGTCGGCAGCCGCGAGGCCTCCTCGGCCCTGGCCCGCTCCTCCCGGCTCCACTGGTCGGAGGCCACAAAGGCATAGGACTGCCGCGCCTTGCGCCGCCACTCCATCCAGTGCGCATCATCATCGCGCGCCCAGCCGGAGAGCTTTTCAAGCAGGTCGGTGTGATCCGGCGCGGGGGCGCCGGCGGTTTCGGTCGTATCGGTCATCTGTTGATTTCCATCGCTCTCCGTTCGCCGAAGAGCCTTGCGGAGCGCTGCGCCTTGGTCTGATTGACGCTCGGCCGCGCTAGAACGTATAAAGAACGTACGATTGGGTTTCGGTATCAGTCCGGAGGTTGAATGTCCGCTCGGTATTGTCTTCGCCTTGCCGTCAGCGCCTGCCTCGCGGCATCGGCGGCGGCCTGTTCGCCCCCCTCGGAAGCCGATCAGATCTCGAAATACAAGGTGATCGTCGAGGAGGAGATTAGGCAAAAAGGTGGAGAGCACGCGGTAACCCTGAAGACATTCAAGGAAGCACTTCCTGAAGCCTGGGAACTGTTGTTGACGGGCATCGCGCGCGAGCGGGTCAAAACAGGCAACTGGGATACGGGCGCCCAGGCCGTGGCCGGACTGGTGAATGCGGAACTTCGCAAAAATCCATCTTGGCTGCTCAATGCTCCGACTGAGGATATGGGTCGGCTCATCGACGCCAACGTGACCATATTGAGACTTCTTGAGAAGGAAGACGTTGAGGCCTGCAAGACCTTCATCGACACAGGATGGCTAGGAGACCGGCCCCTATCCCCACAAGCCGTCGATGCCTGGCACAAGCAGCAGCGATCGGTCTTTCGAGCGATCGCGGCGGGCCGCCACACCCCTCAGATCCGCCCCAAGGTCTCTCCCATGCAGAAAAAGCAGGTAGAAGACTCCCTGGGGAAGCTTGGCCGGAAGCATGGATTAACACCTTCGGATGCGGAGCCTAAAGCTTGCCTCGTAAGCCTCTTGGTTTTCGAAGGGCTAAGTCAGTTGCCACCGGATTTGGCTGCCGCTTGGTATGCCGAAGCTCATATCGCCGCCCTAACCGGATCAGGCCAAGTCGAGAGCAAACCAAATTCCGACGCCCGTTAGTCCTCTCTGCTGGGAATGCAGCGGCGCTACGGACGATACAGCAAGCCCCGCGGTTTCAGCCGATCATTCCCAAGAGGCTCTTGGGGCAAAAAGTAGGGCGCGCCTGTATAGCCATAGATCTCGTCGTGGAGTTGGTGGGTTTCCTCCGGCTGCTGCATCACCTCGGGACCATATGCGCTCGTAGGCGCCTCCATGACGAGAAGCGGGGGCGGCGCGGGCTCGGCGACCTCATCGATCTGGGGTCGGGGTCGCGGCTCCGCCGGTCCAATGGGAAACAGGCGTGGCGGTGCAAACGGTGAAACCTGCCTAACGCGTTCCGCTGGCGGCGGTGGCAAACTCTCAGCCTGGAGTCGAGGCGGAGCTTGAGGCGGCAGCGGGGTCTGCGCCGCCGCCGGAAGAGCGGCATGCCCTGACGACGGCGCTTGATAAAGGTCTGCTATCGCCTCGACCCCTTGGCCAATGACCTCTCCCACGACCGCCCGGGGAGCGTCCTCCTGCCAATACCGCTGCTGCCGCGTAAGAGGCGGCGGGGCGGGCGCGGCGGGCGGGCTGATCACCGGCGCGACTTGAACAGGTTCCGGCGTCGGAGGAGCAATCGTCTTAGGCCGGCGGGCAAGCTCCAGCTGCAGTTGACCCCACTCGGAGCTGGAGAGGTCTGCAACTGCACCGTCGCGCGCGGTTTCCCCCATCTCCACAAAGTCTCTCCGGCCGGCGGCTTCGGCTCTCGCAATACTCTCCAGGCTCTCGTGGTATCTCTTCAAGGCATCGTGATCGTACGGTCCGGGTTGCGGCGCCCTTGGGGCGGGCGGAACTGCGGCCGGCGCAGCGGCTGGGGGCGGGGGTTCGGCCGGCTTTCTAGGAAGCGATGGAAGGTTCTGGCCGCGCGCGCCCCGGAACAATGCATCGGCGCTCATCTTCCCGATAACGCTTTCCGCAGCGCCTTTGATGGAGGCCTCAAGAGCGCCCTCGTTGACGTTCGGATTGCGGGCGGCCTGCTGTTCGGCCACGTTCTGAGCATAGCCGGTGGCCGCGCCAACAGCCGCCTCCGGCAGTTGTTTGGCCACGTAGCTGACCGCCTTGGGCAAAACCCCGGCCGCCACCTTTGTCACGGCTGCTTCCTGACCTACCCCCGGGATAAAGACGGTCGCTACGTCGGCCTTCAATTTGCCCTGGGTGAAGCGCTCCGCCGCGAGGGGGCTCTTAGGGGCGAATTCGGTGAATTCGTTGAGCACCGGAACAGGCTTGGCGAGGTTTTTTAGGTCCTGGCTGCTGGGCGCCCTCATCGCGACTCCAAGGTAGGGAATTTGAGTCCCTGCCGTGGCGAGCACAAATCTATTTATCTGATCCTCGAACCCCGCCTTCCTGCCCAGGTCCAGAATCCCCGTCCGGAGATTTCCGATCGTACCCAAGGTGTCGATTGCGGAACTGGCCACACCGGCCGGCTCTGCCACAACGATATTCTTGAGATACTCAAGATCCTCCTTCCCAATGGCCCAGTCGAACGTCTGCTTCTGTTGACCATGGCTCGCGGGCGCAGGCGCCGGCCCTTGGGCCGCAGGCCGTGCTGGCGTCGCAGGCTCCTGGGCGGGAGGCCGCGCGGGGGCTCCGGCCACGCGGGACGGCGCGCCCCCTCCGTTCCCGGCCGGCCGCCTGTCGGCGGCTTCAGCCGCGGCCAAGGCATCCCTCTTGCGGACAGATGGACTGTCATCGATGACCCTGAAGAACGTTCCGACGCCGCCGGGAAGGTTGTGTCTTACGGGTTTGGGTATCCATCTCGCCGCCTCGGAGATGTCTCCCATGAGGTCGACCAAACCTTTTCCCATACTAGCCTCCATTGGCCAAAGGCTCGGCAGGCAAGTCGCCGCCGTTGTTCAGCTTCGTTGAAATGTGATGTGTCGCCGCGCGGCGGCGTCAGACTTCCGCGGCGAGCGCCAAGATATTGGGAAGCGGCCCGATCCCCGGCGGAACGGTTCTACGGCTTGGGTCCCGGTCCCAGCAAAGTTTGCACCGCGGGCGCCCCCTCGGCGATGGGGCGGGCCTCGCCCGCGCCCCTCACCCCTTCTTCTGCGGATAGATCGTCTCGCCGCGCTCCAGCATGGCGACATACTTCTCGATATTCCGGGCCCGCGCGGCCTCGGTCTTCAGATTGTGCATCCGAAACGCCAGGGCGAACCGGTTCTGCGCCGACAGCGTGTCCAGCATGGCCTTCGCCTTAGGGCTCGCATCGATCGCCCTCTGCAGCGCCGGCGGTATCTTCAGGTCCCGGCTGCCGCCATAGGCCCGGTCCCAGCGCCCGTCCGCCTTGGCCGCCTCGACCTCCGCCATCCCGAAGGTAGTCATCCGCCCCTCGGCGATCAGCCGCGCGACGGTCTCGACATTGATCTTGCTCCAGACACTGCGCCTGGTCCTTGGCGAATAGCGCTGCAGGAAACTCGTCTCATCCAGGCCCTTGCGCACCCCATCGATCCACCCCCAGCACAGAACGGCCTCGACCGCCTCGGCCGGCGTGATGGTCTCAAGGCCCGACCCCTTCTTGTGGATCTTGATCCACACCTCGTCCTCGCTGTCGTGATGCTTGGCGAGCCAGGCGTAGAAGGCGTCGGCGTCCTTGAACGCGTGAACCTTCCTGGGATCGACCTGAACCGCTGCCATTTTCCGATGCTACTGCGGGCAATCACAGTCTCACAGAACATATCCGGCGGGCCGGTGGCTGCGGATCGTGCTTGAGCCGCTCTTCACCGTCCCCATCAACGCCATACACACCGCATCCCCCCGATCCGGCGACCGCCCCAGCCGCTTCTTCATCTCGTCCTTGCCTTCCACCTGCACCCCCGCCACCGTCAGCTTCCACCTCGGCGCCGCCAGGTCCGCCTTCAAACCGTTGTCAGGCGGCAGGGCGATCGGGTGCGGGTTCATCGGGTCCAGGGCCTCGCGCATCCGCCACCACATCTCCGCCCGCCGGTTGGCGAAAGACAGGGTGTCGTCCGCCGTCCGCGCCACCGACCGCTCGGCGCCGTTGATCCCCTCGGTCTGGATGCGGTTGCTGACCAGAAAGTCGAACGGGCTCGATCCCCAGCCGACGATGTCGATGTGCACGGGCGCCAGGTCCCGCCGCGCCGCCATCACCTGCGCCGCCACGAAGGGGCCGTCCGGCGTGTCTATCCCCGGATAGGCGATCAGCTCGTCGAACCAGGTCCCGTGCCGGCGCGCGATGATCATCTCATCCCGCCCGCCGCGGGCGACATCGACCCCCATGGAATCCATTACCCCCTTGGCCGTCCTCGGCCGCCATCGGGCGCACGCCTCTTCGATCCAGCGCGAGGGAATGATCTGCCAGGGATCGTCCTCCATCCCGGCCGAGAAGTCGCCCCTCAGCATCTGAGAGCGCAGCGGCTCGGGCAGGGCCTGCAAGGTCGCCAGATAGCCGGTGCCCATCAGGTACGGATTATCGTCCACGTGACTTGCGATGAACGTCCGCGACCGCGGCGTAATGCTCTCGCCCTTGTGCTCGAACGGCTCCTCGCTCACCTCGATCTCCTTGCCGTCCACCGTCGCGAACCAGCGAAGCTCGCCCGGCGCCGCGGGGTTGGGGTGCCCCGGGTCCAGCCAGGGCGCGAAAAACGGAACCACCCACCGCCCCTCCGCCGTGGTCGGCGGGTTGAACGCCAGGATCGCCCGGCAGCGCTGACCCCGGATCGTGGTCCTAAGCCAGCCCAGCAGGAACCGCACCTGCCCCTCCAGGAAGTTGGACGCCTCGTCGAAGCCTATGAAGTCGTGCGGCCTGCCCTGATATTTGGCCTCGTCGCCCAGGTTTGGGACCGATCCGAACTCCACCTGCCGGCCCAGGCCGAAACGCCAGATACGCTGGCTTGAATTGTAGTTCTTTCGCCCGCCCAGGATTTCCACCATCCGGTCGACCACGCCCGAAAGCTGTGTGCCCTCCCGTCGAAAGATGATGCCGCGCCGGTGCTCGGTCAGCATCGCCCCAATCAACAGGTCGGTCTTTCCGCCCCCCGCCGCTCCGCCGTAGCCGGTGACCTCCGCCGGCGAAAACAGGGCGGCGCTCTGCGGTCCGGGCTGCGATCGCCACAGCACCTGGTCCTCAGAGAGCAGGCCATTCAGTTCCGCCGCCTCCCCCGCTGTCAGCAGAGGCTTCAAGCGGGTCACGTCTTCAGCTCGCATCGTTCTCGGCCCGCCGCCGCGCCCGTTCCATGATGGCCGCGATCCGCGCGTCCCGGGCGTGCTCATCCTCCTGGCGTTGCGCCTCGTCCTCGGGCGCCGCGCCCCTCAAGGCCAGCTTCTCGGCATAGAGGTGCGGCGCCAGCACCGCGGCCAGCCAACGGCGGGTTTCAACCCTCAGCCGGTCGCGGCGCACGTCCCTGGGCTCCAGGGCTTCAGGATCCCGCCCATCGGAGATTTCGATGACTTCGCCGGCATAGAGGTCCGCCTGGGCCAGCCGCGCCATCAGGTACGCCGCCTTGAACGACGGGTGCCGGTTGATCCAGTTGTAGACGGTCATCCGTTCCGGCAAGCCCTTCTTGCGGTCGGGGCCGCAGATCCTGTTCAGGGACTCCCCATTGGCGATGCGCCGCAGGATTTCGGCCCCCACCTTCGGCGTGAAGGTCGAGATTCGAGCGCGGCCCATGGCGGCCTCCATCGATAAAAGTTTGGCCCTCGCGCTCACGCACGAGGGCCCGCCCCACGCGCAAAGCCGCACGGGTCAGACAACGCTGTTAAAATGTCGGATTGTCGTGGAGCGAAGGGGTGGCCCGGCTGCCGCGCTCTTGGCGCACCACCGGACCCTGAGGAAGTTGTGCCTGACTTCGCGCGCAAACGTAAAGCGAAGGGATGTGGCGAAAATCGCAAGGAATGTGGGGAAATTCGAGACCCGACGCGGACTGGGTCCCGACGGGCTTCCGAGTGCTAGTGGCGGGGCCTATTCCTCGCCGGAATCGGATCGCCCAGCGGAAGCGGAGCTCGCGTGAGCGCCTGCTCTTGTTCATCGACAGATTGATAGGGTTGGCCTGATGCGTTGCCCCAAGTCCTGTAATAGTCGCGGGCGGCTCCCGAGGCTTCAGCCGAAAGCATGCCGGGCTTGGACTTGTCGGTGATGTCTAGGGGGATGCGGTAGTCAGCCCCTTCCTTTCGGGTGCGAACGATAGCCAAACCATTGGTGACGGCGTCCAACGCGGCGTCCTCCAGATCGCTCCTCGAACGGCCTTCAGCCATCTGGATGCCGATCTGGTTGTTGTAATAATCCTTGTAGGTATCGCGCCGCTGCTCGGGATAGATCTTGGCGTCCTTCCAAGTATTTCCCTCCTTAAGGTCGCCGAGCATCTGAGCGTGTCCTGCGCCGTAGTCTTTGGTAAGCAGCGCAGCGCTATAGACGTGAAAGAACGCGTTCATCGACTCGATATCCGAGGCCAGCTCAGGATTTCCCTCCGTCAGCCGGGCCCAGGCCTTAAGAGATGCGTTATTCACTCTATTGATGATCCGTTCGTGAGGGAGATCGAATGGGAGTTTCATCCACTTTTCCTTCTGCAGGTTGCGCCACGCGCCATCCGTCCCGGCGATCGTCGGGTCGAAACCTTGTGGTTTTGATCTTGACTAGGTCCTGGAACGAGCCGTCAGGACCCACTGATCGTGGGCCTTGCTGAACACGGCCTCATCGCCCCTGACACAAAGATCGCCCGCCGGGGAAAGGCCTTCGCCACCGGCGACGGTGATGTAGGATTCGGGTCCCGGACCGACGATATAAATTCCATACTCAAACGGCTTTAGCGGTCGCTGGATACGGCTCAGCGGTAGACGCTCTTTGAACCGGAACTCGATCTCGGCGACCATTTGCTCTGGGGTCTTGTGGTCGCTTAAACAAATGTACCTAGCCCCAGCCGCGCCTAGCGCGGGAGCCGCCGAAAGAGGCGCCTGCGCCGCCGCCAAGGTCTTCAGGAGCATCCAGCCTTCAGGTGAGCCGATCCGGTCGGGACCGTCACGCAAAACCCAGCGCCCGTCTATCGGCGCGAAGACGGCGTGCGAGCCCTCAAAACAGGTCTGAGCACTCGCGCCAATTGTTGCCTTCCCCTTCTCGAGTTTGACTGCGGTTTCGCCCGCCGGCGTGACGAGATAGATCAACCGGTCGTCCAACCGCTTGTTGATCTTCGAATTCGAGATGTCCGCCCCGAACTCACGTCGGATAATAGCTGCCAAAACCTGCGGGGACGCGTTCTCCTCTGCCGCATAGCAGATGTACTTGGCGTCAGGCACTCCCAGCGCCCGGGCTGCGGGCACAGGACCGGTCGCCTTTCTCAGTGCTTCTAGCAAAGGTCCTTCGTCGAGCGCGCCGGGTATCGGCCCTGCCAGCTCAGGGTTGCACCCCGCCAGCAGGGCGCACATCGCTCCCAATGAGATACCTCGCAACACGAGCCTGTCTCCATGGTCGTCGCGCCTACTCTTACCTTGCCCCTGGAACATAGCAAGAACTTTGCGCGATTGGGCCTCGCCCTGACCTCCACAAAAGGTTCGCCCCACGCGCAAAGCCGCACGGGTCAGACAACGCTGTTAAAATGTCGGATTGTCGTTAGGCGGAGGGGTGGCCCGGCGCTCGCCCTCGAGGCGCACCACCGGACCCTGACCAAACTATGCTCTCATCTGCGCGCAAACGTAAAGCGGTGGGATGTGGCGAAAATCCCAAGGGATGTGGGGAAATTCGACCGTCCCCTGCGGAACGAACGGCAAAGCTGCGCTATTGTGGATAGATGACCAAGACTCCCATCCTCTTCCTCCCTGGCCTCCTCTGCGACGCCGCCCTCTACGCCGCTCAGGTCGAGGGCCTGGCCGATGTCGCCGACAGCCAGGTCGCCGATCTCACCAAGGACGACAGCGTTGAAGCCATGGCCGCCCGGGCGCTCGCCGCCGCGCCGGCCGCCTTCGCCCTGGTCGGCCTCTCCATGGGCGGTTACGTCGCCTTCGAGATCATGCGTCAGGCGGCAGGGCGCGTCACGCATCTGGCGCTCCTCGACACCTCCGCCAAGCCGGACACCGACGAAAAACGCGAGCGCCGCCGGGCCCTCATGGACCTCGCCAGCCGCGGCAAGTTCAAGGGCGTGACGCCCAAACTGATGCCGTCCCTGGTCGCCCCCGCCCACCAGACCGGCCCCATCGCCGATGAGGTCCTGGCCATGGCCGGCCGCGTCGGCAAGGACGCCTTTCTGCGCCAGCAGACCGCAATCATGAACCGGCCGGACTCCCGCCCGACGCTCACCCACATAGCCGTCCCGACCCTGGTCGGCGTCGGCGCTCTGGACCAGCTCACCCCGCCGGCCGAGGCCGAGGAAATGCACAGCCTCGCCCTCGGCTCGACCCTCAAATACTTCGAAGGGGCGGGGCACCTGTCGACCATGGAGCGCCCGGCCGAAGTCACGGCCGCCCTGCGCGCATGGCTAGCCCTGTAGGTTCAGGAAGTCCTGCTTGCCGATCTGCAGGCCCTTGTGACGCAACAGGCCGTAGGCCGTGGTCACGTGGAAGAAGAAGTTCGGGACGGCGAAGTTGAACAGATAGTCCAGGCCCGTGAACTCAAGGGTGTAGGGCCCGGCCTTGAACGAGACATGCTTGGTCTCGGTCCCGGCAAAGGCGCTCTCCGGAACGCTTTCGATAAAGGCGATGGTACTGGCGATCCGCGCCTTCAGCTCCGCCAGCGTTTGTTCGGTGTCTTCCATCACCGGCGCGCTGACGCCCGTCAGCCGCGCGACACAAAGCTTGGCGCTGTCGCTTGCAGTCTGGATCTGGCGGGGGAAGGCGTGCATGTCCGGCGCAAGCCGCGCCTCCAGGAACTCTGACTCCGGTATGCCGGAAGCCTCGGCTTTTTCGATCAAGGCGTTGAGCGCCCGAAGCGCTCGCAGAAACACCGGCGCGGACGCGCGATACATGGTCAGGCTCATGGATTTCCTCCCTATGGCCCACGGCAGATAGGGGCCCCGCCGGCCAAGCGGAAGCGTACGGTCGTATCTTTTTATTTCTTCCTGCTCTGGAGAACGACGACCACGCCGATCACCAGAAACACGGCCACAATGGCCAACAGCGGCAGATACTGCCCGATCGGAAACCCGCCCATCACATCGTCCTCTTCAAGCCCCGACATTGCATAGCGCCCGCGACTGCGGTCAAGCTCGCCCCATGATCGGCTATTCCATTGACGGCCCCATCGCCTGCATCGCCCTTCGCGCGCCGCCGGTGAACGCCCTCACCCTGGCCCTGCTGGACGAGCTCCTCGCGGCCCTGGCCCGCGCCGCGGCTGACGACGCCGTTCGGGCCGTCGTCCTTTGCAGCGATCTCGACCGCTACTTCTGCGCCGGCCTCGACATCTCCGTCCTCAAGGATCAGACGCCGGATGCGATCCGTGCGGTCCTGGACCGCCTGTACACTGGCCTCCTCGACGCCCAGTTCGCCCTTGGCAAACCTTCCATCGCCGCCATCTCAGGCGCGGCCCGCGGGGGCGGCATGACCATCGCCGTCTCCTGCAACCTCATCGTCGCCGATTCTGGCGCAAGCTTCGGCTATCCCGAAATCGACGTCGCCATGATCCCCGCCATCCACCTGGCGCACCTTCCCAGGATCACGGGCCGTCACCGCGCCTATGAACTGCTCATGACCGGCCGCGCCTTCGGACCGGAGGAGGCGGCGGACCTGGGCCTCGTTGCCCGCATCGCCAAGACCTCCGCCCTTGAGGAGGCCATGGACCTCGCCCGCACCCTCGCCGCCAAACCGCCGGCCGCCCTGGCCGCCGCCCACGCCGCCTTCATGACCGAGAACGATCATCGCGCCTCGGTGCGCCGCGCCATAGATCTGTTCTGTGAAAACGCCGCCGGCGACGAAGGCCGCAAGGGCCTCGCCACCTTCACCGAACGGCGCCGTTAGGCCGCTTCACGCGACCGGTAGGCCACCCGCCGGGGGCCCTCATAAACCTCGATGACCCACCAGTCGGGCAAGGCGTCGGCCGCCCGTTCGGCGTGGATCATCGCCCGCTCGGCGCCCTCGCAGGTCACCGCCACCAGGGCCGGCGTGGCCCGCTTGGGGCCGTGGATGTAACAGCTATAGTTTTTGACAGCAGACATAAGGTCTTACGCCTGATCCCCGATCTGGAACCGGACCTTCAGTGGTCGGATCGCCGCCGAAACCGCCGTCTCGCCACCCTCATAGGCGTCGACCAGCGCACTCGGCAGTCCGGCCTTTCCCGGCCATCTATAGAAAATGTGGCTCCCGACCGTTGTGATCTCCACCAGCGTCGGACTCCAATAGGGCTGCACATAGTCGGTGTGATAGTGGGTCGCCGTGCCGACCTCCTCCGCCACCGTCCCGCTCAACGCCTGCGCCGCGATCAGCTTGGCATGCTCATGCTGTTCGGCTTCCGGCGGCCGCCGCTCTAGCGAGCCGTCGCACACAAACGAGAACTGACACCCGGTCTTACGCTCCCAGCCCTGGTAGACGACGCCACACACCGTGTCGGGAAAGTTGGGATCGCGCACCCGGTTCAACACCACCTGCGCCACGGCCCGCTGGCCGTCTTCGGGTTCAAAGCCGGCTTCGTAATAGACCGCGTCCGCCAGGCACTCGATCGCCAGCGTCCGGTCCGCCGGGTCGTCGAACGAGAGGGCTGTGCCGGTGGAGTTGAAACTCGCCGCCGCGCTGGTCGGCAGCACCAGTCCCGGCGTCGCCAGGACCAGCAAGGTCGCCACTTTCATCGAAAGGGCCCACCGCGCCACGCGCCAACCCACCTGCTTAAAACCCATGCCGGCCTCGCCATTCTCGTGTTGTCATGGTGGAGCGCGGACGCCCCAGGCTCCCCTCCCCGACTGACCGGAGAGCCCTCGTTTGCAGGCAGACTTATACGGGGACGAGAGGCCGCTGGCTCTGCGTCAATTGCGCCCGGCTTAGCTATTTGACCGCGGCGACCCTGGCGGTCTTGGGCGGGTGCAGACCGGCGGCCTCGTCGGTCACGAACTGGAAGAGCTCCAGTTCGGCGTCGTTCAAAGCCTGGGCGTCTTCCACGCTCGCCGCCGATCCGGCGAACGCCGTCAGGATACGGCGGATCAGCTCGACCTCGCCTGGGTCATAGGGCCTGGCCCGCGCCCGGCTGCGCACATGCTGCAAAGCAAGCCGGTAGAGCGAGGCCGGCGCCCTGCCCGCCTGTTCCAGCACATAGACCAAGAGCTCAAGCTCGGTCTGGCCGCGCAGTTGTCCGTCGGCCAGGATCCAGTCCTCCAGCCAATCAGCCTTGGCCTCGTCCACATAACCGCGGGGCTCCTGCTGCCGGACCAGGTAGTCGGTCATGGCTTCGACGAACAGCTCGCGCCACTGCGGTCCATCGTCCAGCACCCGGGCATTGATATCGAACAGCGAGGCGGCCTCGTCTGCGCTCACCTGCATGTCGGCATAGAGCACCGCCCGCGCGGCCAGGGCGTCGTGCCCCGTCACCCGCTTCTGCGCGGCCAGCTGCGCCAGCATGTCCACCACCATCGCCATGGATGCGTTCCCCGATTTTCGAAGGGGCACCTTAGCCGCGAGGCGTTACCCGCCTTCTAACCAGGAGTTACGGAGGTCTTACCGCTTAAGCTGCGCCAACCTGCCGCTGCGACGGGCCGCCACATGGCTCACCGAACGATGATCGGTCAAAAGCCGCCTCGCTGGTTTCGGCAACCATCGCGGCGCGCAACCGGTGCGAGCTCGACAGTTCCTGCTGGGGAGCAGGGAAAGCGTCTCGGCTCAGCCGGGGCGCTTTTGCTTTTTCTAGGCCAGGTCTGGCGGGGCGCTCCGATAGACGGCCCAGGTAATCGAGGGGTCGTTCAGCCAGCGGCTGCGGAACCGGTCGTACGCCTCGACAGCCGAAAGACCGATCGCCGCCTCCAGCACTGCCGCGGCGTCTCCCGGCGGGGGCGGCTGATCACTCAGTGACCGCCAAAGGGCCACGGCTTCCTGATACTTCCGGTCTTCACGCGCCGGCATGGCTGAACACTCCTTGGTAGAGCGAACCCCCCGTACACCGCGAGGTTCCCACCCTCCGGATCACGCTGGCGTGCCTGTCGCTTCAAGGTTTTGCGATGAACGCCCGCTCAAGCTAGGTAGGCGATACGAGGAGGATCATCATGTCGCGCCGCATCACCTGTCTTGTATCCCTGCTCCTGCTCGGCGCCTGCGCCTCGACTTCCGGCGCCCCCTTGGCGGAAACTTCCGCTCGTCTCTCCATGCATGACTTCATGAAGAAGGTAATCGACCCGGCGGCCAACATCGTCTTCGCGGCCGGCAACGAAGAGGAAGGCCCTAAGGACCCTGCCAAAGAGGCGGCAAAGTGGAAGGCGGCCCTCGAAGCGGCCGGTACACTCCAGGAAAGCGGACGCCTCCTGCTCGTCGCCCCCCGCGCCCGGGCTGAGAAGGAATGGACCGGCGCCGGACAGCTGATGATCGACGCCGCCGCCGCGGCCTCCGCCGCCGCTGCTGATCGGAATCTCGAAGCGGCCTTCGAGGCAGGCGGCAAACTTTACGACAGCTGCAACGGCTGCCACTCCAAATACATCCACGGCAAGACCTGATGCCTGCCTATCCGATCTACCAGATCGACGCCTTCGCCGAACGCCCGTTCACCGGCAATCCCGCCGCCGTCGTCCCCTTGGACGGCTGGCCGGCGGACGAGGTCATGCAGGCCATCGCGGCCGAGAACAACCTCTCCGAGACCGCCTTCATCGTCGGCCGCGATGGCGACTACCATCTCCGCTGGTTCACCCCCCTTGTGGAGGTCGAACTGTGCGGCCACGCCACCCTGGCCACCGCCCACGTGGTATTCGAGCACCTCGGCTACGGCGGCCAGGAAATCCGCTTCCATACGAAGAGCGGTCTGCTGACCGTCCAGCGAGCCGGCGGCCTGATCAGCATGGATTTTCCCGCCCGGCCTGGATTATCGAGTCAAACCCCTGATGGTTTGGCCAAGGCCATCGGCGTCGAGATCACCGCTACGATCAGCGGGCCTCATCTCCTTAACCTGGTCGCCTCGCCCAAGGCCGTCTTCGCGGCGCGGCCCGATTTCAAGGCCCTGGCTGCCGTGATCGAGGCCCACGGTTTCACCAGCACCGTGATCACCGCGCCTTACGAAGGCCCCGAGGACTGGGATTTCGTATCGCGCATGTTCGCCCCCTCCAAGGGCATCGATGAGGATCCCGTCACCGGCGCGGCTCACTGCGCGCTCGTTCCCTTTTGGGCCCAACGCTTGGGTAAGGCCGACCTCGTCGCCCGGCAGGTTTCCCAGCGCGGCGGAACTCTCTGGTGCACCCTTGCCGGCGACCGGGTGATCCTGCGAGGCCGCGCGGTGGACTATCTGAAAGGTGAGATTTTCCTCTAGCCCCCTGGATCGCCCCCGCCCTCCACGCGTTAGGCGGACAAGCCACTTTCAAGGGAGTCCCCATGTCCGCCTACGCAGACCTCGATCTCGACACGCCCGCCCTTCGCGCCAAGGGCAAGAAACTGAAATCCACCGTCGCCGCCTTGGCCGACGACGCCCGGGCCCGCCTGGACAGCGCCAAGGAGCGCGGCCTCGACATCGCCAACGCCTCCGGCGCCCAAGCCGCGGCCTACGCCCGCAAGGCCGCCGGCCACGCCCGGCAGAAGCCTGTCTCCACCGGCCTCATCGCCCTGGCCGCCGGGATCGGCCTCGTTTTCCTCTTCTCCAAGAGCGCCCGGTCCGCCGCCTACTCGATCGGTGAGGACCTTTGGGGCCGCTACGGCCGCAGATAGGCGCCTTGGCGGGAACTTTCCCTGCTCCCCGTGGGTTGCTCGGCGACACACGGGGAGTTAACCGCGCCATGCCGTTTCCTGAAGAACGTGTCCGAACTGGCGACTTGGTCCTGTTGCGCTCGCATTCAAGCACCTCCACCTACCAGGTCATCGCCATCCATGAAGACAAGGCCTGGATTCGGCATCAGCCCAGCGGCGACGACCAGATCGTCCCCCTCGCCTTCTGTCTGGTTGACCGGACGTTCCACTAGAGCGCTTTCCGGCGAGGTGGATGCCGGTTCGCCGCCAGAAAGCGCGACCACGCCAAAACCCCCTAGATCTGCACCGCCTCCTTGAGGTCGCCGGTCCGCCGAAGCGCCCCGCGATAAGCCGGATCGCGCCGCCGGCGGCGGTCGGGGCCGAAGAAGTCCGGCGAAGAAACATACGGCCGCGGCTTCATGATCACCGCGTCCAGCCGGCGCAAAATGGCCATGGCCGTGACCGGCTTGCCGAGAAACTCGTTGATCCCCGCGTCCCGCGCCTCGTTCAGCCGCTTAAGGTCCGAGTGCCCGGTCAGCATGATCATCGGCAGGAACTGTTCCTGGCCGGGCATGGCGCGCACGGTGCGGACAAATTCAACGCCGCTCATCCGCGGCATCTCATGGTCGATGAAGACCACATCAATCGGCACGTGCTTCATGAGCGACAGCGCCTCGCGGCCCTCCGGCGCATAGTGCAGATCGCGCACCCCGGCGGCGGACAGCACGGTGCCGACGATAGTCCTCATCTGCTTATTGTCATCGACGACAAGCACACGTAGCGCGCCGAGCCCTGCGGACATGATTCTATCTCTGAACGTGTTTAGCCGACCCCAAAAACCGCAGGTATAGGAGTTCGGACAACGTGTCTAATCTGAAATATTAGCGTTCTCAAAACCGGCTGGCCGGCCGGAAAGTTGTTTTTCTAGATATACTTGACCCGAAAATTCTAACTCCCGCAAAGGTAGTAAGGTCGGTGCAAAGAGCCAAAACCCGTCATCGCGGATGCCGGCGGTCCAGATAGACAAACAGGCCAATAAGCCCCGCGCAGAGGATGAAGAAGATCGGCCAGCCGGCCGGAAATCCCACCGCTTCTTTGAGAAGGCGCAGGACAAGATAGGCGAACAGAAAGCCTACGACGAGATTGACCGCCATCTTCATGCGGCGATCAATCGGCCCGGGCCGGAAAATGTCAATCCGGCCCGGTGGACCGACGAATCTAGGCCATTACCAGAACGACGACGCGCCGGTTCTGAGCGCGGCCTTCGCGGCTGGAGTTCTCCGCGACGGGCGTATCTTCACCGTAGGAGATCGTGCCCATCCGCGACAGGGCGACGCCCTGCCTGGCGAGGAACTTGCGCACTGCCTCGGCCCGTTGTTCGCCCAGCCGCTCATTATAGTCGGGCGAGCCGGAGGCGTCGGTGTGCCCCTGAATTTCCAGGTAGACGTTCCGGTTCTCACCCTTCAGCTTGTCGGCCAGTTGGGCGAGGCGGGATTCGGCCTCGGGAGAAAGCTTGGTGCCGTCCACCGGGAACTTCACCCCGTCGTCCGACAGAACCATCGAATAGAGGAACTTGCCTTCGGCCAGCTTGCCGGCCGCCTGAGCCCGTTCGAGGGCTTGGCGCGCCGTGGCGTCGACCTCGCCGATTCTTTGGCCTTGCGTGCTGAGGGCCGAAGCGACCTCATTCTGCGTCGCCGCCAGTTCCTGCTGCGTGCTTTGGGCGAAGGTATCGACCCGCAGCACTTCCTGATTGACGTATTCCTTGGTGGCGCAGGCGCTCAACGCCAGCGCTCCAGCGAGCGCCACACTCACGATCAAAACCGGTTTGGTGTTTTTCAAGGTCGAACCTCGCATCTGTTTCGCAATCGCTCCCACGTCGCGCTGCGTTTTTCAAGTTTCCGCCCAGTCTAGGCTTTGATTCCGAAAGAGGCGGAATGGGGGCGCCCATGGGGCCATCTCGGGCCGCTGACAAAAGAGGCGCCTTGTCGTCATAGGTCGTTACGGTGCGGCAAACGCGGCGGCGGCAAGGCTTTCAGGCCGCCGCCCTTGCGGGCGGGGACGCGGCGATCGCCTCCTGCATGGCTGAGAAAAGATCCTCAGCCCGAAGGGGTTTGGTGACGACCCCGCTCATGCCGGCGGCCATATAGGTCGCCACTTCCGACGGATCGGAGTTGGCGGTCACCGCCAGGATGGGCGAGCGGGCGCTTGGCCCAGCCGATTCGCGGATCAGGCGCGACGCCTCCAGTCCACCCATCCGGGGCATGTTGATGTCCATCAGGATCAGATCGAAATGCTCCGTGCGGCAGGCTTCGACTGCCTCTAAACCATCCGCCGCGGTTGCGAAGGCAAACCCGGCCATCTCCATGAAGGTCGAGGCCACGAGCCTGTTGGTGGGGTTGTCGTCGACGATCAGCACTCGTGCGCCCTGCGCCTCCAGGCCGGGTTCACAATCGGTCTCAGCGGCCACCACCGGAGCCTGCGCGGTCACGACCGGCAGGAGGAGCTCAAAATGGAACAGCGCGCCCTTGCCGGCGGTGCTTTGCGCGCCGATTCGGCCTCCCATCGCGTCCACGAGCCTGTGACAGATCGATAGGCCCAGCCCCGCGCCGCCCGCGGCCGCATGTTCATCGGTTTTGGCGAAGGGCTCGAAGATGCGTTCCAGCTGGCCTGCGGCGATCCCGGGGCCGGTATCTTCCACCTCGACGGCGAACCTCGCCCGGCCGTCGCTGCCGGAGGCGACAAGCACCCGAACGGTGATCCCGCCCTGCTCGGTGAACTTCAGCGCGTTGCCCACCAGGTTGTTGATCACCTGCTTGACCCGCATGGCGTCGGCCACCAGGGCCTCGTCGATGGAGGTCTGCAAATCCACCGTCAGCGACAAACCCTTGTTCTCGGCCAGGGGGCCCCAAAGGGCGCTCACATCCTCGGCCATGGCCGAGGGGCTGAACGGCGCCGGCACAAGCTCCATCGCCCCGGCCTCGGCCCGCGACAGGTCCAGCGCGTCGGTCAGCAGACGGTGCAGGGTGTGGCCCGAATCCAGAATGGTGCGGATGTAGGGGCGAAGCTCCTCTTGGGTCAGTTTCAAGCCGACGATCTCAGCCACAGCCAGAACGCCGTTCAGCGGCGTGCGGATCTCATGACTCATGGTCGCCAGAAACTGCGCCTTGGCTCGCGCGGCGGCTTCCGCCTTCTGGTTTGCCCGCGCCAGGCTCGCCCGCTGGCGATCCAGCTGCTTGATCCTCGCCTTGGCGGCTTCGTGCCCGGACACCAGAAGACTGAGCGGTGTTCCCACCGCCAGGTAACGGCCCCTGTTGTCGACGACGATGAAGCCTCGCATCAGCCCCGCCCGTTCCGACGAGATCACGCCGGCCATGAAGTCCATGACCGAAATATCGGCCCGCTCAGTGCGCGGCGGCTCCATCAGGAAGGTGATCGGCCGGTTCCCATAGAGCGCCCGGCCGAACTCGGCGGCCATCCTCAGGAAGAAGATTCCGCGGTCGACCAGGCCGATGGGCCTTCGGTCTTCATCGACGACAGCCAAGGCCAGGGTGTCAGGCTCGGCCTGAAATCGGGCGTAGACAACCGCGCCAGTGGTCGAGGGCGAGATTGGCTCGGAAGGGTCGGTAAAGTCGATGAGCTTGTTCATAGGGGCGTCCGCTGCTGTCCCCCGGCGATAGCGGCCCTACCCTTAATTTTTCCAAAATCCGGCCGACTTAATACTTTCAACGACTCGATATCATCAGCAACGTTGGCCGTTACATAAATGTCATAATTCTTTCACAAACAACTCCGTCTAGCTATTTACTTTGGTATACTTGGCCTAGGGTTTGAACACGAACTCCAGCTTCAATCCGTCGGGATCGGCGAAGAACACCGCATAGTAGCCGTCTCCGTACTGAGGATAGTCCGCTGGCGGATCGAGCACTGTCGCGCCAAGTCCTTTGACCAGCTCGTACATCGCATCAACATCCGCCCGGCTTTCGGCGCGCCAGGCGACGTGGTGCAGGCCCGCCGAATACCGGTCGTGCCGGCGGTCCTTCGCAGGACCCCGCGACCTAATCAGTCCGACGGAACAGAAGGGTCCCCCCTCCCCGCAATCCCAGTCGAATCCGTCCTCGTCGGTGCGCGACAGGCGATAGCCCATGAACCTCAGGACCGCATCGTAGAGGGCGAAAGAAGCCTGGGGGTCCGTCACTGTCAGATCGAGATGGTGGATCGCGCCGCGCATTCCCAAGTCATACCATGCCGCCATCATGGCATGTCTCCCCAACCGGGCCTTGATCGGAACGTGGCGTTATTTTCGTCGGTCTTGACCATCGGAGGCCTGCGCTTAGCGGCCAAGCGCGGGAGGTCTGCGGTTCAGAAACTTTCAGAGGATGCGGCAGCCTGTTGCGACAACCTGTCCTGCGACAACCGGCCTAATCGCAACACCCGGAAAAATGGGCGATATTCGCTCTGCGACCTGCGGCAAAACCGCCTGCAGGGCTGGATCGGCAGTTGGGGCCCGTCGCCCGTATCAGCGACCCCTTCGCTTAACGAACAGTAAGAGTAGCTTATCAGTAGCGTACGGACAGAAAGCCCTCCTTCCTGTCATATACCCCGGACGTCGCCTCTCTCGGCGTCCGGGGCCCTCCCCCCAGACATCCAAAACGACTTCGGGCGAAGCGGATGCCGCCTCGCCCGAAAAACGTGACTACGGTAGGTGTCGAGGACGATATCCAATCCGGCTGGATCGGATATCGCTTCGAACGGCTAGCGCGCGCTGGCCACCGGCCCTGGAACGCCTTGGGCCCGCGGCTGTGGCGGGTTTTCGGCCTGCGTCGGCGGGGTTTCCATGAACGCCGGCACGGCGGGCTGGTTGGCGACCTGGGTCAGGCCCGGCAGTGGCTTGTTCGGCCAGGCGGCCGCGGCGCCGTCCAGGTAGAAGTTCGGGTTGCCGCCAAGACCACGAATACGCTGGGCCAGAGGCAGGGGCTCCCGCTCGGGACCCGCTTCCTTCGGCGTGCCTGAGAGCAGCGCCGCTTCGGTCACCACCTTGTTGGTCTCCGGACTCACCAGGAACGCCGGCACCGCATAGATCTGATAGGCGGCCGAGATGGCCGTGTTCCGGCCGGTCGTCGCTTCCGGCATCCCGTCGGCGTTACGCTCCAGTCCGTACCAGAGGCCGACCAGGTCGATCTGACGCGCGGTTTCGGTGGTCGAGCCGCCGGCCGCCCAGCCCCAGTAGAGCTGCTTCCAGTTGCGGTATCCCGCGACCGTGGCCGACAACACGCCGTCGGGACGGATATTCATCTCGATCTGCGGCTTGTAGAGCGTCAGTTCCGGAACGAAGTAGGGCCGGGTGTGGGCGTCGCGGATATTGATGTAGTCCACCGGGGCCTTCATCGTGATCTGGCCGTTGGACGACTTGGCGTCGACGACGGTCATGAACCGCGGGTCGGGATCGACGCGGTAGGAATAGTCCGGCGCGATCTCATTGTTGTGCAGCTTCGCCAGTTGCTCCTTAGCGATATAGAAGCCGACCTTCATATTCGGGTCGTTGCGCGGATCGTCACCCTCGCCCGACAACATGATCAGCATGGTGAAAACACCCTGCCGCATCTCGTCGTTGGGGTAGTAGCTGGCGTCGGCCGGCAGGAACTGGCCGGGTTTGTGCGCCGGGCCGCGGTACTCGATCAGGCAGCCCATGGCCTTGTAGACTTGGTTGTCGATGCCCGTGCGCTTGCCGTCGGGGCTGGTGAAGCCGTTGGTCTTGTCGCCGTCAAGGTCGAGCCCAAGGCCAACCTTGGTCTGCACCTCGAAAATACCCGGATCGGGGATCAGCATTGGATCGCGATAGACATTCATGCCCGGGCCGGGGCCGCGGTTGCCCAGCGGCGTGCCGAACGAGAATCCGCCCGGACGGTCCAGAACCTGGCTCACCTCGGCGTCGCTACGCCACGAGGTTTTGAAATTCTTCTTCCAGTCCGGGATGTTGTAGCCGTTTGGGCACTGGGCGTCCTTGGTGGAGTCCACGCCTTCCGGCACGGCCCACACACTCTGCAGAGCATAGTACTCGACGACATAACCCTGGTGCCATTTGGCCATCGCCTCGGGGGCGGCGGCCAGGGCGGCGACGGTCGACAGTAAGGCGAGGGCGTACTTCTTCATGAGCATTCTCTCCCGCGGGAACTCCTCTTAAGGGCGCGGAGAGTCCTGTTTTTGCCTTCGATTGTCAATGAAAACGGGGTCACCCGCCCTCAATCAAATCCTTCAAGTATGCAACATGCCGCTCGAAGGCCCTGCGCCCTTCGCGCGTAAGGGCTACGCGGGTCCTCGGCTTCTTGCCGACATAGTCTTTTGCGACCTCGATATAGGCCGCCTTTTCGAGGGCCCCGAGGTGGGTCGCCATATTGCCGTCGGTGGCGCCCAAGATTGCCTTCAACCGCCCAAATTCCATCATCTCGCCGCTCGGCAGCGCATTTAGCGTCGCGGTGATCTTGAGCCGCGTCGACTGGTGGATGACCTCGTCGGGGCCGTCCATCACGCCTTCCGCATCCAAAGTCCGCCGGCGATCATGGCGCCGCCGCCGACCAGGCCGCTCCACAGGATGAAGTGGGGCCGCAGCAGGAAATAGCCTCCCAGAATGGCGGCCGCGCCGGCGAACCCGATCCAGAACAGCCGCCACCCGACCCATATGCCGCCGATCATGTAGACGAACATCCAGATCAGCAGCAGCGAGGCGTTGTACTGCATCGCGCTGGAGGGCCAGAAGATCGCGAAGACCGAGCACGGTGCGGCCCAGCTCAAGAGCCCCGTCAGCGCCCACTTCTGACCAAAGCGCTTGTACTTGCTGCGCTCCATTTCCGACATGCGGGTAAAATCAGGCCCTTGCCGGCTGCCGATGACCGCGCTGGCGATCATGACGACCGCCACGCCGCCCCACCACACCCAGCCGCCGATCCGTTCGTCGATGGCCACGGCCGTGTTGGCCACCATCCACAGCACCCCCCACAACAGGACATAGGGCGCCCCGTAGCGATAGCCGCGCAGCCGGGACGCGCGCTCCTCGGCCTGGCCGATCTCCGCCAGGGCCTGCGCCGCCTCGTCCTTGGAAACCACCACTATCGCCCTCCCTTGAGCGCCTTGTCGTAGAAGGCCAGCGCCTTTGGCCAGTTGTCTTCCCAGGCCTTGCGGTTTGCCTCCGGCGTCCCGCCCATCATGGCGTTTGGCGCCAACGAGGTCTTGCTCATCGGCCCGTCCGGTTCCCCGACGAAGATGACGTGCCCCGCGCCCGCATAGGCCAGATGTTCGAAGCTGTGGCGGAATCGCGCGCCCTGCAACCGCGCGATCACCCGGTCGGATAATTGCGACGCCGGCCATAGGTTGTCGTTCAGCCCCGAGATCAGCAGGATCGGCCCGTTGGTCTTCTCCACCGGGATGGCGGTTTCAGGCCTGCGGTTGGCGTCCGGCAGGGCCATGGTGAAGGTCGGCGCCATCGGCGCGTTGGGGCCGCGGTAGTAGGCCTGATTGGTGGCGACGGACGGCAGGCCTTTGCCATCAACAGTCCAGGCCGGGTAGCGCTTGGCGAAGTCGCTGAAGTTGATGCCGTCCCAGACGATGCCGCTCGGGGCGATGGCGACCACGGCGCGCACGTCCTTGTTGCGCGACCCCAGCAGCAGCGCCGCTTCCGAGCCTCGCGACCAGCCGATGACGCCCACGCCGCGCTTGTCATCGATATCGGGCCGCGCCTTAAGCCAGCTCACCGCCGTGTCGAAATACTCCAGCGGAATGTTGGTCAGGGTCTGGGGCAGCCCCTCCTCCGCCCAATAGGCCAGCGCCAGGGCGGCATAGCCGTTCTTGGCGAACGAGGTTGCCATCATGCTCATGGTGTCGAGGCCGCCTTCGGAGCCGCCGAGCAGGATGATCGCCGGCCGCGCCGCGCCGCCTTCCGGTATATAGAGCTCGCCGTAGAGTCCCTTTTCCCGGACATCGATCCGGGTGACCCCGGCTGGCGCGGGTGCGCCCTTGGATCCCTGCCGCGCCGCTCCTGGCGCCGTCATGTACTGCATGGTGACCTTCAGGGTGGTGTCGCCGCTGACCCGGGTGGAGGCGGCGTCGAAGGTCGCGGGCCACGAGACATCGTTCCCGTAGGCATAGCCTTCCGGCGGAATTTCCGGCCGGCCATTGCCGTTTTCGTCGTGGAAGACCTGCGGCGCGTAGGTCCCTGGAGGGACGTTCTTGAAAGTGATCGTGGTTCGCCCAGCCTCAGTCTTCACCGAGGCCTGATACTTTGGGCAATTGCCGGGAAAGCCGCCTTTGGGGTTGTCGCATAGCGAGGCGAAGATCTGGCCCTTGTCCCCCTTCACCCCGTCGACATTGAGCACCACCGTCGCGCCGCTCTGCGCCAGGCAGGTCCCCGCCGTCAGCAGCCCGGCCGCCACCGCCAACCCCGTTCTTCCAAACATCACGCACCCTCCGTTTTGAGGAAAGCACTTTCTGTCAGAAAGTACACTCTGTCAACCAGCCCCCCTTTGGACCTGCCGCCACCTATAAAACTTATGCCGCGTTAGCCGCCGCGCTCTGCCCTGGCGACGCCGTGACCAGGGCCTCATCAATCGCCTGATAGAGTTTGCTGACCTCAATCGGCTTGGCGATGCAGCCATCCATGCCGGCCGCCTCGTATTCGCTGATCTGATGGGTCATGACATTGGCCGAAAGGGCCAGCACGGGCGTGCGGGAGCGCCCTTCCGCCTTTTCCAGGTCGCGGATGATCTGGGTCGCCTCAACGCCGTTCATGTCCGGCATCTGGATGTCCATCAGCACGATATCGAAGTCACCGCTTCGGAAGCTCTCGACCGCCGCCCGGCCATTGCCCGCGATGGTCAGCTCGACACCGAGCGGGGCAAGCAGCGAGCGTAGCACCAGCTGATTGGTCAGGTTGTCTTCCGCGGCCAGGATACGGATCGCCCGGTCGGAAGAGATGCGCTGCCCCTCGGGTGCGGCCCGCGGCGCGGGCAGCGCCTTGGCCTTGCCCCGTTTCAAGGGCAGCAGGACTGAAAATGTGCTGCCGACGCCCTTCTCGCTTTCGACTTCGATGGTTCCTCCCATCAGTTCGACGAGCTCCCGGCAGATCGAAAGGCCCAGGCCCGTGCCGCCATAACGGCGCGTCGTCGACGCGTCTTCCTGGGCGAACTTTTCGAACAGCTGCGGAACCTTGTCAGCGTCGATACCGATCCCGGTGTCGCTGATCGAAAACCGCATCTTGCTCCGCTCCCGGCGCACCGAAAGCACGACTCGCCCCTGAGCGGTGAACTTCAGGCCGTTGGACAGCAGATTGGAAAGGACCTGACGCAGGCGGAGAACATCGCCCACCCAGACGCCCGTCGCGCTCTCATCGATCTCCAGGTCCAGCGCAATGTCCTTGCTCGCCGCCGACCCCTCGAAAGCCGCGGCGACCACCGGCGCCAGTTCGGCCATGTCAAAGGGCGCCGGAGAAAGCTCGAGCTTGCCGGCCTGGATTTTCGAAAGATCCAGCACGTCGTTAAGGATGGCCAGCAGCGCCGTGCCGCTTTCGCGAACCACCCGCACGCGCTCGCGCTGGGTCTCGGAAAGCTCATCCTGTTCGATGACCTGAGTCATGCCCAGGACCCCGTTCAACGGTGTGCGGATCTCGTGGCTCATATTGGCCAGGAACTCAGATTTCGAGCGGTTGGCGGCCTCGGCCGCGTCCCTCGCCTCGACCGCCGCGCGCTCGGCGCGCTTCATCGAAGTGATGTTCTGGAAGACCCCGACCACCCGCTCGGTATTCCCGTCCTTGCCCTTGAACACCTCGGCCGCCGAAGACATCCAGATTTCTTTGCCGTCGGTGCGGTTGGCGCGGCAAACCAGGCGATCCTGGACGTTTCCGGCCCGGCGGCGCTCAAGGCTCGCCATGGCGAGCGGCCGATCTTCTGGCAGCACCGAACAGAAGAAATCCTCGGCGACATCCTCGTAAGTGATAGGCTTTTCGAAGAACGTGTCCTCACCGACTTTGTCGAGGGTTTTCTGTTTAAAATCGACTTCCCAGACGTGCAGATCGGCCAGCTGGATCGCTAGCTTCAAACGGCGCTCGGACCGCTCGACCTTATCCAGCGCCTCCACCATGTCGGTGACATTGTGGGCGCAAATCAGGACGCCTCCGATTTCGCCCGAGGTCTCGCGCCACGGCATGATGTCGGTTTCCAGCCACATGACATCTCCGTCAGCCCGTTCGATCCTGAGCCGCGCGTCCTTGATCCGCTCGCCGTTAAGGGCGCGCCGGTGGCCGCTCTTGAACTGCGCCAAACGCGGCGCGATATCGTAGAGTGACTTGCCGACGATCTCCTCGGCGGTCCTGCCCAGAGCCCGCGCCCAGTGAGGACTGGCCTTCAGGATGTTCATCTCGCCGTCGGTCATGATGATCGAGACGGGAATGGTGTCTACGAAGGACGAAAGTACCTGTTCGGCGGTCCTGGCCTCGGCGGCGCTGAGGTTCGCCTGGTCCAAGGCCTGCTGGACCCGGAGTTCGGCTTGCTTGCGGCTGGTGATGTTCTGCATCACCCCAATCACCTTCTTCATCGCGCCGCTCTCGTCGAGCACCGGTTCGACAGCCAGCGAGGTCCACACCTCTTTGCCGTCGGCGCGATTGAGGCGAGTCTCGAAATGATCGCCCGGGGCGAACCGTTCGCCCGCCAGCCTCCGCGCCATTCTCGCGCTGGCGCGCGCCTGGTCTTCCGGATGCAGGAGGTTGCCCCCCATCATCGCCTGATAGGTGGGCCGCTCTTCGAAGAACCGGCCGTGATCGCCGACATATTCCAGCGTCTGTTTCTGGTAGTCGAGTTCCCAGATATTCAAGTCGGCGATTTGGATCGCCATCTTCAGCCGCTGTTCAGAGCGTTCAGCATTGTCGATAGCCTCAACCAGCGGGGTGATGTTGTGGGTCGTCACCATCATGCCGCCGACCGCACCGTCGCGATCACGCCAGGGCATCATGTGAATTTGCAGCCAGTTGGGTTTGCCATCCAGCATCACCGGTTGCCTGGGCTCCTCGTGACTTTCGCCCGCCAGGATGCGCTGATGGATCTCCCTGTGTCTCTCGATGAAGGGAGAGACCTCATAGATCGTCTTGCCGAATACCTCGGCCTCGGTCTTGCCGAAGAAGGCCGCCCAGGTCGGGCTCGACTTGATGACCCGCATCTCGCGGTCGGTCATCACGATGCCCATGGGCAGGGTCTGGATGAAGGCGCTCATCACCTCTGAGGCCTGTCTGGCTTCGGCCGCGCTTTCATGTTCCGCGCGGATCGCACGCATCCGGTCGCAGTCGTCGGCCACGCCATCGGCGATATCCTTCAGGCGGGCCAGCAACATCGCGTCGAACGGCCTCGACTCGAAGTCCACCACGCAGAGAATGCCGCGGGTGTTCCCACTTGAGAGGTGGATTGGCGCGCCGGCGAAGAATTTGAGGCCCATGCCGCCCGGAAGGTGACCCAGGCTTGGGTCGGTGGTCATGTCCTCGAACCACAGGGGAATCCCCTCGGTCACGACCCGGTCAGCGACCGGCGCACGGGTTCGTGACAGGGTTTCGCAATCGCGGCTGCGCCAGACCTCGTCGCCGTCGAACAGAATGATGCTGGCGTCGAAGGCTCCGAACAAGGCCTTTGCCAGGCGCGTCGCCCGGCTGAACGCAGGCGCCATCGCCTCCAATCCAAAGGGCGCTGCGCCCTCGCCCTGCACATCCTTGCCAACCAACGCGATTCCTCTCCCGCGCGCGCCCGATGCCTAAGAATTACGTTGGAAACACAAAGCCTTGGTTAAGGCGGCCTGCGACTCTTTCGCAGACTAAGAAACCTGGATTCTCGGCAAACACGGCATTATCGCAATATCGTCACTTTGCCTTATCCAACGCGGTGCTAGATTCGTAGGAGAGGGGGGAGCGCTTCAAGAAAAGGCGGCCCCAATGGTTCAGATCATAACGGTCGATCCCGTGCCCGGCGGCTGGTGCGTCGACAGTCCGTTCGCCGGAACGCCGATGTTTTTCCTCTCCGGCGCCAAGGCCGAGCGCAAGGCGCGTGAGCTCGGCGCCCGGATCGTCAGCTATGGAAGCGCAGCGGAAGTTCACGTGCATGCGAAAGGCGGCGTCCTGATCGGCCGCCTGCATTTTGGCGCAGGGTTTGGAGAAGACCGTTAGGGTCTCAGGCCGCCTTCGCCCTCAGCGTCACCAGATCCATGACCGTTCGGTAGATCTTGTCATCCTCGCCGCGCGCTTCGGCGTTTAGGCGTTCAAGATCTTCTATCAGGCCTGACAACCTTGGCCAGACCGCCAGGCAGGTGCGGTGGAAATGCGCGTGGTTGTGGGCGTGCAGGGGATCGGAATGGTCGTCTGTGATCCGTCCAACACCCATGTGATCAGCGGGATCGGTAAGCAGCTCGTTGCAGATTGAACACCGCTCAGAGCCGGGAAACGCGGACGCCATGACTAGTCTCCAGACCAAGGATTGGAGAGACTCTGCCGCAAATAGGTAAATCCTTTACGGACGAAAACCGACCTAGGCCCTAGCAGCCACCCCATAGGCAGGCTTCAGCTCAGGCGCCTTGCCGCCGAACCAGGCATGGCCGTTTTCCCAAAGGGCGTTTCGCAGGCATTGACCCGCGATCAGAAGCGCGACACCCCCCGCCGCCAAAAGCTGTTCCGAAATCTCAACGCCAGCCAGGGTCACGACCGTCACCATTCCAGTTCTGCGCGAGCCACCCGAGGCCCGCTGAATGGAGGCATGATGCCTCGGAGTCATGAATCCTTGGCGAGCAAGCGCGGTTAAATAAGTGCTGAGATGTCGCAGGCGGCCTTTCTAGACCACGCCGCCGCCTAGGCTGGCCGAAGCTTCCGCCGGCGAATCGGTGCTCTGCACGCGCGCCCGCTCGATCGCCGCTTGGGCGGCTCTCTCTTCGTCAGAAAGTTCGGCGGCTGGCTGCTCCTTGCGCGCCCGCCAAACCTTTGGCGTCAAATCGGCCGCCCTAGACGGCGCGAAACTTCGCTCCTCTGCCGGGAAGGTCTGCAGATTGAGATTGTCGGCGGATCGCACCGCCTGCTCATAAGTGGGATAAGGACCGTGCTCACACACGCCGTCCGTCACCCGCCAGCCCCCCGGCTTCATGAATACTCGAAAGCCGGCCATCAAACACTCCAACAATAGCCTCGTTGCAAACCAACCGTTGAGTCACCCCGTGGGTTGCATCCGTGGCGAGTCGTTCTTTTTGCCCAGCTTTCGTCACGGTCGCGCTTTAGCGTGACACTGTCTTACGAGTCGGCGGCCAAGCTGGGGCTGCGGCTTTCGGGATTTGATGAGGGCGGAAGGGCATGGGGCTTAGGGCTGCTCAGATTGTAGCACTTGCATGCGCCATGGTCGCGCTTGCGACCTTCAGCCACGCCCAGCCGGCTGAACCGACCGCCTCCGGTTACTGGCGCAGCGCACAAAAGACCGCTGGCTTTGACGCCTTGAGCCTCACCCTCCATCATACCGTCGACGGAACCTACCACGGGCTTGCCGCCAGGGGGGACGCGGCCTGGCCCGTTCGCAACATTTCGGTGGTCAACGGACGCCTCTCGTTTGTGGTCCCGGCGATCGAGGCCCTGTTTGTCGGCCAATGGGACAGCGCGACGAAGCAATGGCGCGGCTCCTGGAGCGAGGGTGGTAAGACAGCCCGCCTGAACGTCGGGCGCGGCGGCCCTCCTAAATTCACCGCCAAGGGCGACCCCTACGCAAAGCCCCAACGTCTCGTCGCCCTGCCGGATGGCCGCTGGATGAACCTTTATTGCCTGGGCAAGGGCGCCCCGACGGTCATCCTCGACTCGGACATCGGCGGCGGCGCGGCCGATTGGGCCAAGGTCCATAAAGAACTCTCCCGGTCGACCCGCGTCTGCGCGTACGATCGGGCCGGGTACGGCTTTTCCGACCCGGGGCCCCTACCCCGCGAATCCGCCGCGGTGGCCGGCGACCTCGCCGCCCTTCTCAAGGCGGCGAGCATTCGCGGACCCTATGTCCTGGTGGGTCACTCGGCCGCGAGCCTCAATATCCGCCTTTTCGCCAACTGGCGGTTCGACGACATCGCCGGCATGGTGCTGGTCGACCCCTCCGGCGACTTCCAGCAGGCGCGTTTCGAGGCGGTCCTGCCGCGTCTCCGCGATCAGCGGCTCAACGCCGGCCCCGACCGCACCGCCGCATGCCTGGATATCGCCAGGCGCGGACTTCTGTCCAAAGACTCCGCCGCCTATCGCGATTGTCGCGAAAACGATCCGGCGCGGCTGGAGACTCCTGGCTCGGAAAGCGCCGCCCTGGACTCCTCCTCCAGCGCCCAGAACCTCGTCACCCAGCGCAAATACGATAGTCTACCCTTGGTGGTTCTGACCCGCGATCAGGCTCCCCGGCCAGGCCTGAGCGCCGCGGAAGTCGGCATGCAATACGCCGTCTGGACGCGGATCCACGACGAGTTCGCCTCCCTGTCGACCCGCGGTCAGCGCCGCACAGTCCCGGGCGCGGGCCACAACATCCCGAACGACAAGCCCCAGGCCGTCATCGACGCCGTTCGCGAGGTCATCGCCCAGGCCAGAACGCGCCGCCGCGGAACATCGGTCTAGGCTCTGCATCTCTAGGCTTTGGCGCCGGCCTCTTCTCCTTGAACCCTGCTTCAAGGAAACCCGATGCGCCTCCTCATCTTGCTCGCCACCCTCGCCCTCGCCTCCCCGGCCACCGCCCAAATTTCCGAACCAAAACCGGCCGTAGCGCTTAGGACCGACGAATTCATCGTCCATTCCCAGGCCGTCGGCCGCGACTTCGTGGTCGAAGTCACCCGCCCCTCGATCCCCCTCCAGCCTGGGCAGAAATATCCTGCGGTCTACGCCGTCGACGGCGGCTTCGGCGTCGCGGGGCCGGTATCGAGGTTACTTGTCGGCAGCACGCGGATGGCCCCTGCCTTTGTCGTTTCGGTCGGATACGCCAATCCGGAAGGCCGCCATTTGGGTCCTCGCAACACTGATCTTCTGCACAAGTCATACACTCAACAAGGGCGAACCTTCGGCGGTGGAGGAACCGCCTTCGAAACCTTCCTCGTCAAGGAGCTGCGCCCCCTCCTGGAACAGCGCTATCCTATCGACCCGACGAGGGCGGTCCTGGCCGGACACTCCGGCGGGGCGCTATTCGCCGCCACCATCCTGGTGGAACGGCCCGAAACCTTCTCCGGCTACATCATCGGCAGCGTCACCATAACCGGCTGGGATGAGACCCTGGTCGAACGCGCTCGCGCTGTGGCCCCCAAAGGTGCGGGGCGGCGCGTCTATCTGGGCTACGCCGAACCGGACAAGGTCACCCTGGGATCTGACAGGTTCGGGCCAGCTCTCTCCGGTCCTGGGTCCACTTTTGTGGTCCAGCAGGATTTCTATCCCGATGAGAACCACTCCAGCGCCTATATCCCATTGATCTCAAAGGGCTTTCCCTTCGTCCTGCCGATCCCCAACATGATCCGCGCCGCGATCTCGGTCCCGCCGGCGGTTCTCGATCGCTACGTCGGCGTCTACCGTCTGGCGGACGGCCGCACCGCGACGGTCGTTCGGGATGGCCCGCGTCTGATCGGAACCCTGACAGGTTCGGCGCCCGTCGAACTGGTTGCGGAGACCGAGACCAGGTTCTTTGTCCGCCACCTGTATGCGGAGGTTACGTTTGCACCGGGCCCCAAGGCCCCGAGCGTCGTTCTGCGTCAAAACGGGGTTGATTTCCCGGCAACCCGGGTCCCCTAGACAGTCTGGTTCCGCCCTTGCCAGGCCGCCACCAGGTCCAGGGCCACCATCAGCACTGCCTCCAGGCGGCCCGCCGCGCGCTCTTCGCCGCCACACATCTCTCGGAGCGTGAGGCCGCCGCCGCACACGCCGTCCATCACGGCGATCATCTGTTCGTGGCCCGCCAGGGCGTCGGCCCGCAACGCCGCCAGCCTGCGCGCCGCGTCCACCTTACCGGCGTTATAGTCCGGCGGCCGCCCTATTCCCGATCCCCTGGGGTCGGCGTTGAGGCAGGATCGCATCGCTCCCTCCTGCGGCTCGCGATAGGCCGCCCGGTAGAGGGCGGCGGCGTGCCGCCGGATAGGGGTGAGCTTGTCCTTGCGGATCAGCCAGATCAGGCCATCGCGCACGGGGTCGGCGTCTTGCTCCACCTTGGGCCTCTTCACCGGCGGGGCTTCGCCGCGGCGGCGGGCGTTCTCCTCGCCGCGACGTAGGGCGTTGGCGCGGCTTGAGGCCTTTTTCTGAGCGCGGATTCCCATCGTCAGCGCGGCCTTCTGAACTTCAGGCCATAGTGGCTGGCTGCGGTGCGCACCGCATCGGGCGTCGCGCTCATGGCCCGCGCCGCCACCTTCGACGAGGCGCCGGCGGCGATCAGCTCCTCCAGCCTGGCCAGGCGCTCATGCGTCCACAGCCTCGGCCGGCCTCTTCCTATAGTCATGACCGCCTCCGTGCGAAAAAGTCCGGTCTCGTTTCTTCGAGCCGAGAGACCGGCATCGGCCATGACGCGGGGGGGACGCGTCCGAAGAGAGTAAAGCTTTGTTTACGTTGAATTAGTCTGGACGAAGCTTGGCCGTCGTGAGAGCTTTTCAACCTGGGGTAGTGGTAAGTAAACCGGAGGTATCCATAAATGCCTGATAACCAAGAGGCGCCGTTGGGAGCCTTGCCGCCGCCCTCCGCGGTGCTGGCGCTGGCGGCCGCCTGTCTCCTCGAAGTCGAGCGGAATATTCCCGGAATTATCGAACGCGTCCGCCTGCGGCTGGAGAACGAAGCAGCGGTTAATGCGGCCGTCCGTATCCGCGGCCCACGGACCGAGCCGCAGGTCCGCGCCGCCGTCGAAAGCGCGCTCGCCTGGATATCCGTCGTCTCCGTTGTGGCGGAAGCGGAGCGGCCGGCGAAACGACGATTTTGGGGTGCGGTGTAGAGAGGCATGATCCATACTTCGCAATTTGCGATGATTTGCGCAAGCCCTCATCCTCGCAAAAACGACAAAGACGTGTCTTATCCACAGGCGCAGAATGCGAAGATGCCTAAGCGTTCTTCAAAAAAGCCCGCCAACCACCTCCGCGCCTGGCGGGAAAAGCGCGGCCTCTCTCAGGAGGCGCTCGCCCAAATCGTCGGCACGGCCGGCAATGTCATCAGTCTTCTGGAAAGCGGCGATCGCGCCCTCTCCGATAAATGGCTGCGCCGCTTGGCTCCAGCCCTTGGTACAACAGCTGGTTTTCTTCTCGATCATGACCCCGGCGACATCGACGCCGCCTTTCTCGACGCCGCCATGGCCGTGCCCAAGGAACAGCGCCCTCAGGTGCTTCGCATTCTCGAAGCCTTCAAGCCCACCGGCACGGGCGACTAAGATCCCGTTCTAAAAATCCACGCCTCATCCATCGCATTCCCGCGAGGATTTTCCACGCACATATTCGCAATATGCGATATTTTTAACTTGCATCGATAATCGCAATTTGCGATGTTTCAACCATGACTCCACCGGCTTCCCGCCTGCCATCGCTTCGCGCGGCCATCTATGCTGATAGCGTCGGCGAGATCGAAGCCTGCGCGCACGAAAACATCGCTGACGAGATCGATCTCCTGGTCAAAGCCAGCCTCTCGCACTGGCGAACCATTCCCGGCATGAGCGCCCTGCCCCAGCCCGACAGCGCCCTGCTGTTCGCTGGCCTCGCGGATGTCCTGTCCGACACCCTTCCGAGAATCTCATCCGGCCATTTGCAGGCGATCGAGGCTGCCCGGTGACGCCGCGCATTCTCCTCGATTCAGCTCTCCTCGACGTCATGCGCGCCCAGGCGCGGCTCGAGCCTCTGCTCACCGAACTCTCAACCGCCGCCCGCCACGGCAATCCAGACCGTATCGGCAATGCCGCATACGACGCTCAAACTGCGGGCGACGCCCTGACCTACGCCCTGTCCGCGGTCTTCGCCCGGGCGGCCGAGCTCTCGGCGAGGATGTTTGACGAGGTGGAGTAACCGCACCCCAGCACAGCTAGAGGCGGCGCCGGTCTCCCAGCGCCGCCTCCAAATTCTGCCTAGCCGTTCTGCTTAGGGAACCGGCGGGCCGCGATAGGCGCCGTGGCAACCGGCGCATGTGCCGGTCACGCCGCCCAGGGCCGCCGTCACCGCGGCCGCGTCACCGCTGTTGGTGGCGGCGACCAGCGCGGCCGTCGCCGCAACGGCCTTTTCGTTTGCGGCCTTGAAGCCGGCCGCATCGGACCAGATCTCGGCCTTGGCGCGCGTCTTGCCCGCCGCGGCGTCGGAGCCGGCCGGGAATTGCCCGCCAAACGCCTTGAAGCCGTTGTTGAGGGACGCGGCGGCGGCTTTCGCCCCTTCCGCGTCAGTGGCGAAGTTGCGCACCGCGCCCATCTTGCCGTTCAGGCTCTTCATGAAAGCCTGCCGCGCGGCGATGGCGTCGGCCTGGGCGAAGGCCGCCCCGCCAAGCACCGCCAGGAGCACGGCCGCGGCCGCGATCTCGATCACTCGTTTAGCCATGATATCTCCCCGTTCGAGTCCCGCGCCGTCAAAAGCGTCGGTCCCGGTGTTTTGAGTCCCACGGCGCGACCTTAGCCGCTTGGCGAGGCGCTGCAATAGAGACGATATGGGCCGATGCTGCTCACCCGCCGCTTCGCCCTGATTGCGCCAATTTCGCTCGTGGCCTGCGCACCATCCGCGCCGCCTGTCGGCCTGCCCTTCTTCGAGGCCAACGACCACATCGTCGCCCCGGTCGCCTTTGAGGGTCGGCAGACGCTTGCCCTGCTCGACAACGGCGCACCGCTCACCTCTTTGGACCAGGCCTTCGCCGAGCAGGCAGGGCTGAAAAAGTCGGCGGTCGGCGCCGGTCTCGACCCTCTGCCGATGACCCTGGGAGAAACCCAGATCCGCGTTCACCCCTTCCTCGAAGACATGACTGAAGCCGCCATCGCCGCCGACGCGCCGGTCAGGGTCATAGCCGGCATGGAACTCTTCCAGGCCTTCGTCGTGGCCCTCGCCTTCAGCCGCGGCGAGCTTTCCCTATACGTCCGGCCGCACTTCAAGCCGAAGTCCGACCATCTCTCCCTGCGGCTGGATCAAGGCCCCCTGCCCCACCCGGGGGTGGAAATCGCTATCAACGATGCCCCGCCTATGAGCGCCTACCTTGACCTCGGCTGCTCCTCCGCCCTCCTGGTCTCACCGTCCCTGGCGCAGAGGCTGGGCTTGGGCAAAGCCCGCGCCATCTCTACTCGCCAGGTCATCCTCTCCGGTCCGGAGGGGCTTGGTCTTGGCGTCTCGCGCCTGACCAGCATCGATCGCCTCACCTTCGCCGGGCAAAGCTTCGCCGATGTCCCCATAGACATCCTGCCGGATGACGCACGCCCCTTCGCCGGGATCGATGCGGTCATCGGCCAGCCGCTGCTGCGCAAGTTCGACCTGGCGCTCGACCTGCCCCGCTGGCTGCATCTTCGCCCCAACGCCCGCCTTGCCCGGCCCTTCGACCGCCGCATGACCGGCTTGCAGACAAAACCGGAGGGCGCGGCGCTTCTTGTCCGCCATGTCGCCCTGCGAAGTCCGGCGGAAGCCGCCGGGTTTTCGACCGGCGACCGCATCACGGCCATCGACGGCCGCCCGCCCCTGATGCGGACCCTCAGGACTGCGGCGGCGGGCCAAAGTCTCGACATCACCCTTGCCGGCGGCGGGCGGCGGCGGCTCACCGCAAAGCGGTTCTACTAACCTCGACCCGCCAGGAACCGTTGAAGGGGGTTGGCCCCATGGGCCCGCGCCAGGGGTTCGATGACAAACTCCCTGACCACCCAGCCATCCGGCGTCTTGGCCCAGATCTGGCGATAGGGCGCGAACCACATTTCCCGGTCCGCCAACGCCAGCTGGCGGCCGGAAGCATCTGCGTCGATCACATAGAAGGCCTCGCCCTTCACCTCGACCTCAGTGGCCGACAGACCGTGATAGGCCGAAAGCCCTATCCTCAAGCGGCGGCCAGGCGCCATATTTCCCCAACCGGCGGTGAGGCCTTCCCGTCCGCGCCTCGCCTCGCCGCCGCTCGGCGAAAACCGGCTTTCTGGGCCAAAATGGGCGCGGATCAGCGGCAGGTCATCCGATCCGGCCAGCAGGGTCTCGCGCTCAGCCACGATCAGGTTGGAAAGCTCGACCGCCGGTTCCTTGACCCCGGAAATCCTCAGGCATCGCGAAATGGCCGTAACATCCAGCACCTGCGGCTCCAGGGCGTTGCACGGGGCAAGGCTGTGCAACGCCAGCCCGTAGAAGCCTGGGAGGGCCTCGCCCTGGCGATTGCCGCAACTGCCCCACGGACCCATGCCCGGTGCGGACACCCCGCTCCGGTCGGCCACCACGAACCAGCTCTTCGGCTTGCAGACCATGCCCGCTGTCACCGTCTGCTCCATGGCGCCCGACCCCAGGTCGACGATCACCATCCGGTCGCCGGCGCCCGTCTCCGCCTTGAGGGTGGCGAAATCCTCCACGGCCAGTTTCCAGATTTCCGGATCGACCGGCGCTGTAATCCGCGTCGCGCCGAAACTGTCCGGCGTGTTCACCGCCGTCACGGTCACGCCGCCGCCGGGCTCGGCGACAAACTCCACCACGGGCCAGAAATCCTCGTCGGCGGTGAACAGGCGCACCACCGTCCGGCCCCCCTTGGCCGCCTCTTCGATCGGCGCCATGGCCATGAACCGCACCGGCGCTTCCTGCAGCCGCTCGAACTCACCCATCGGCGCGGTCGCGCAGCCGGCAAGGATCAGCGCCGCCCAGGCCAGAATTGCGACCCTCATGGCGCCTCCCCCGGTTCAAACGGGCCGACCTCCAGGACGGTGATGCGCCAGGCTCCCGCCTCCAGCCGCCAGGTTTCCCGGAACGGCGCCTCATATACGGCGGGATAGGCCTCCCCTGTCCCCGGTTCATTGCTCCAGCCGTCGTGCCGGATCACGCCGCCGAGTTCTGCGGCGTCGCGGGACCCGCGGCAGGTCATGGTCCGAAAGGAAAGTTCGTGCCGGTCGTTGCCGCCCCGCTGCGCCGACACCCCATCCAGCGACTCGCGGATCCCGAAGGGTGGCTTCAACGCCTGGCCGCCCAGCTCTCCGAACCGCGCGTCCGGCGCGAACAGATGAGCGCGCGCTTCGGCTGTCTCCGACGCCTTTGCGATCACGCAAGGGTCATCGGCCGCCTCTTGCCCGGTCAAAAACACGCTTCCCAAGACCGCGATGATCACCGCCGCGAGGCCTCCTTTAGACCCTGCGCCCCTCCCTTCCACGGTTGCATGCAAACCGCGTCACGCGCAATCCGCCGCGCCTTCGTTGCGCTGCACACAACAGCGGTCTAAACCCGCGCCCGTTCGTCAACCTCAAGCATCTGAGTCCCTCCGATGACCCTGCAGTCCGCCGCGCTGTCGCGCGTAAAGCCCTCCGCCACCCTCGCCGCCGACGCGAAGGCGAAAGAGCTGAAGGCGGCCGGCAAGGACGTCATCGGCCTCGCCGCCGGCGAGCCCGACTTCGACACGCCCGAGAACATCAAGGAAGCCGCCATCAAGGCGATCCGCGACGGCAAGACCAAGTACACCGTCGTCGACGGCATCCCGGAACTGAAGGAAGCCATCGTCGCCAAGTTCAAGCGCGAGAACGGCCTTACCTACACCCCGGCCCAGGTGAACGTTTCGCCCGGCGGCAAGCCGGTGATCTACAACGCCATGGTCTCGACCCTGAACCCGGGCGATGAGGTGATCATCCCCGCGCCCTACTGGGTCAGCTATCCGGACATGGTGCTGCTGGCCGGCGGCGAGCCGCGCTTCATCGGCACGGAGGCGCCGTCCTTCAAGGTGACGCCGGAAGCGCTCGACGCCGCGATCACGCCCAAGACCCGGTGGATCATCCTCAACTCGCCCTCGAACCCGTCGGGCGCGGCCTATACCCGCGCCGAGCTTCGCGGCCTGGCCGACGTGCTGCTCAAGCATCCGCACGTCTGGATCCTCACCGACGACATGTACGAGCACCTGGTGTTCGACGACTTCGAGTTCACCACCATCGCCCAGGTCGAGCCGGCCCTCTACGACCGCACCCTGACCATGAACGGGGTCTCCAAGGCCTATGCCATGACCGGCTGGCGGATCGGCTACGCGGCCGGCCCGGTCGAGCTCATCAACCTGATGCGCAAGGTCATGAGCCAGACCACCTCCAACCCCTGCTCGGTCAGCCAATACGCCGCCGTCGAGGCGCTCAACGGGACCCAGGACTTCATCGCGCCCAACAAGAAGCTCTTCCAGGGCCGCCGCGACCTCGTGGTCTCCATGCTGAACCAGGCGACGGGCATCGCCTGCCCGACCCCCGAGGGCGCCTTCTATGTCTATCCGTCCTGTGAAGGCCTGATCGGCAAGACGGCCCCGTCTGGCAAGGTCATCGGCTCCGACGCCGACTTTGCGACCGAGCTTCTGGAAACCGAGGGCGTGGCGGTTGTGATGGGCGGAGCCTTTGGCCTTTCGCCCTTCTTCCGCATCTCCTACGCGACGTCGAACGCCGTGCTGGAAGAAGCTTGCTCGCGCATCCAGAGGTTCTGCGCCGCCGTGAGGTAGGAATGCTGATCCTCCACTACGCTCCGAACACCATATCGATCGCGGTCCTGATCGCGCTGGAAGAGGCGGGCGCCGCCTATCGCCCCGTCCGCCTCGACTTCGCCGCCGCCGAGCAGCGCGGCGATGGCTATCTCAAGATCAACCCCAAGGGCCGCGTCCCCGCCCTGGTGACCGGTCGCGGCATCCTGACCGAGACACCGGCGATCCTGTTCTACATCGCCCAGACCTATCCGGCGGCAAGGCTCGCGCCGCTCGACGATCCCTTCGCGGTCGCCAAGATCCAGTCCTTCAATTCCTACCTCTGCTCCACCGTCCACCCCTCGCATTCGATGCGGATGCGCGGCGCCAGGTGGAGTGATGATCCGGCGGTGATCGAGGCGCTGAAGGTCAAGGTCGCGGCCAATGTCGCCGCCTGCTTCAGCCTCATCGAATCCGACCTGTTCGAGGGCCCCTGGGTGATGGGCGAGACGTATTCCATCGCCGACGCCTACCTCTATCCCCTGACTCAATGGCTGGGCGCGGACGGCGTCGCCCTGGAGGATTTCCCCAAGATCGCCGACCATCATCGCCGGATGAATCAGAGGCTGGCCGTGCACGCGGCCCTTCAGGTGGAGCGCTCGGCCTAGGCCGCCCGGCTGACCGCGAAGTCGGCGAGGTCCTGCAAGGCCGTCTTCCAGGGGCCGTCCTCGAATGCCGCGAGCGCCGCCTTGGCCGCTTCGGCGTATTCGGCCGCCAGATCGAAGGTGGTCTCAAGGGCGCCGGTTCCCAGTATCAACTCGCGGGCCCGCTTGAAATCCGCGTCGGTCTGTTCCTTATCGACCACGACCCGGCGCCAGAAGGCGTCTTCGCGGCCCTGAGTCCGGGCCACGGCCAGAAGCAGCGGCAGGGTCGCCTTGCCTTCGCGGAAATCATCGCCAGCGTTCTTGCCCAGGTCCTCGGTCACGCCGCCGTAGTCCAGGGCGTCGTCCACCAGCTGGAACGCCAGGCCGACCGAAAGGCCATAGGCCCGCAAGGCCGAGATTTTGCCTTCGTCCGCGCCGGCCGCCACCGCGCCCGACTCCGCCGCCGCCGCGAACAGCTCCGCGGTCTTGGCCTCGATGATCTTCAGATAGGTCGCCTGGTCGAGGTTGGGATCGTGCGACGAGGACAGCTGCAGCACCTCTCCCTCGGCGATGACGCTCGAGGCGTGAGCCAGGACGCCCAAGGCCCGCATCGACCCCGTTTCCACCATCAGCTCAAAGGCCCGGGCAAACAGGAAATCGCCCACCAGCACCGCGGGAGCCGCGCCCCAGATCAGGTGCGCCGCTGTCTTGCCGCGCCGAAGATTGGAGGAATCGACCACGTCGTCATGCAGCAGCGTCGCCGTGTGCACGAACTCCACCGCCGCCGCGAGCTTGATCCCGGCATCGTTGGTCCCGCCCGCCAGCCGCGCAGCAGCGACGGTCAGAAGCGGGCGCAGGCGTTTGCCGCCCGCGGCGATCAGGTGGTCGGCCAGGGCCGGGATCACCGGCACCGGGCTTTCCATGCGCTCACGGATCAGGGCGTTGACGGCCGTCATGTCGCCGGCCGCGAGGGCGATAAGTCCCTCTACGCTTCCCCGCGCACGCGTTTCACGCTTTGCTTCAGCGACGTCCAAGGCCATTTGCCGGGACCATGACGACGCTATAGGCAGGGGTCAAGGAAAGAGCCTGAATTCCCGTGTCTGAGCGGTCACTGAACACTGAAAACTGGACGGAGGACCGCATTCTCGGCGGGCGCCTCGCCCTGCGCCAGTCAAAGGACGGCTATCGCGCCGGCATGGACGCCGCCTTGCTGGCCGCCGCCTGCGACGCCAAACCGGGCGAGCGGGTCATCGAAGCAGGCTGCGGCCCGGGCGCCGCCCTTCTCGCCGCCGCCCTTAGGCGCGAGGGCTCGAGCTTTTTCGGCGTCGAGCGCGATCCGGCCGCTCTAGACCTCGCCAAAGCCAATATCGCGCTCAACAACCTCCAGGCGCGCGTCGACGCAGTCTCCGGCGATATCGCCCACCCCTTCTCGCGGCTGAAGCTCAAGCCCCTCGACGCGGCCCTGGCCAATCCGCCGTTCTTCGACGACCCCTCAGCCCTGCGCGGCCCGGCGCCGGCCCGCAAGGCCGCCTGGATCGCCGATCAGGGCCTGGAGGCCTGGACCGCCTTCCTGCTGAAATCTGTGCGCGAAGGCGGGACCATCACCCTCATCCATCGCGCCGACCGCCTGGGCGACCTTCTCGCCCTGCTGGACGCCAAGGCCGGCTCCTTCAAGGTCCGCCCCATCCACCCCTTTGCCGATGCGCCCGCCAAACGGGTCATCCTGCGCGCCATCAAAACTGGCAAGGCGCCGCTGATCCTGCTGCCGCCGCTGATCCTTCACGAACGCGGCGGCGCCAAGCACACACAGGAAGCCGAGGCTATCCTTCGGGGCGAAGCGGCGCTTTCCTGGGACTAGCCTACCAGCCGGTGGATTCCGGGGCGCTATGCGGGATGTACTTCATGGCCGCATAGATCTGGTCGATCTTGCCGCCGCTGGTCACGAAAAATTCCGACAGCAGTAGCCGCTCGCGGGTCGAGCCCGGCGGCCGCAGGAACATGCCGATTCCCAGCACCACCTGCGCCTCCTCGTCGATCACCGGAAAGCGGCGATGCACCACGGCGGCGATGGTCTGACGCTCGAAACCGCCGGCGCAGTCATTGCTCTGGAACTCGGCCCTGATTTCCGCCGTCGCCCCCGCCGGTGGGGTGCGCTGGGTGACCTTGGTGCCGTTCTCCAACCGGGTGCAACCGGCATTGTGCTCGACGATCTTGCCGTCCTTGGCCGCCAGGCCGTCGAAATAGCTGTTGGCCGCCTTCTGCAGCGTCGCCCGGTTGGCGCGCTTTTCCCGTGGCAGCACCCGTTCGGCCGGCGGCTCGGCGATCAGGCCCGCCGGCGAATAGAGCGCCTCGCCCCGCCGGCCCATCAGCCACTCCGCCTCCACCACCTTGCGGCCCACCACCTTGACCCGCACGGTCGTCACCATCGGCCCGGCCGCGCCCTCGTCCACCAGCCCGAAATAGGCCGCCTGGCCACTCACCGGATCGAAATAGCGCCGTTGCACCGACCCCAGGCCCGTCACCGACTTCCAGGTCCCCTCGCCCGCCTTGACCTCGACCCCGTTCTCGGTGCCGCGATAGTTGGCGGCCAGGGGCGCGACCTTGGGATCGTGCCGGATCACGCCGAGCAGATACTGGTCTAGGGTCTTCGACAGACATGCCCGGTCGCAGGATTGGGCGCTCGCTGCGCCCGCTCCGAACAAGGACATCGCCACCGCAACGACAGCCCCTAGAACGATCCGCATAGCCCCCTCCGCGATAATTGTATGTGCAGCCTACAATTGCTTCGGCGTCTCTGTCATCCGCCTTGCGAAAACACCCGGCAAATCGGCTTGCCCCACCCCGACTCCCTGTCTAAACGAGCGTCTTAACCTGCAAGGCACACCACCCGGCGGACGCGGCATCGCGGCCCGCCGTTTGCGCGCGATCTAAACTGAGGACTCCGATGCCCAAACGTACAGACATCAAGTCCATCCTGATCATCGGCGCCGGCCCCATCATCATCGGCCAGGCCTGCGAGTTCGACTACTCCGGCGTCCAGGCCTGCAAGGCCTTGCGGGCCGAGGGCTACCGCATCGTCCTGGTCAATTCGAACCCCGCCACCATCATGACCGATCCGGAGGTCGCCGACGCCACCTACGTCGAGCCGATCACCCCGGAAATAGTCGCCAAGATCATCGAGAAAGAGCGCCCCGATGCGCTCCTGCCGACCATGGGCGGCCAGACCGCGCTGAACACCGCCCTGGCCCTGGAATCCATGGGCGTCCTCGCCAAGTACGGGGTCGAGATGATCGGCGCCAACGCCGAGGTCATCGACAAGGCCGAGGACCGTCAGAAATTCCGCGACGCAATGGATAAGCTCGGTCTCGAAAGCCCCCGCTCCCGCGCCGCCCACACCATGGAAGAGGCCCTGGAGGCCCAGCCCTTCGTCGGCCTTCCCGCCATCATCCGCCCCTCGTTCACGCTTGCCGGCACCGGCGGCGGCATCGCCTACAATATGGAAGAGTTCCGCGAGATCGTGGAGCGCGGCCTCGACCTCTCCCCCACCACCGAAGTCCTCATCGAGGAAAGCGTCCTGGGCTGGAAGGAATTCGAGATGGAGGTCGTCCGCGACAAGGCGGACAACTG
>DGYN01000037.1:8659-9310 GCA_002398405.1 Caulobacteraceae bacterium UBA5005 | reverse complement strand
GACAACTGCATCATCGTCTGCTCGATCGAGAACATCGATCCGATGGGCGTGCACACCGGCGATTCCATCACCGTCGCCCCGGCGCTGACCCTCACCGACAAGGAATACCAGCGCATGCGCGCCGCCTCGATCGCGGTGCTGCGGGAGATTGGCGTCGAGACCGGCGGCTCCAACGTCCAGTTCGCGGTCAATCCCGCCGATGGCCGGATGGTGGTGATCGAGATGAACCCGCGGGTCTCCCGCTCCTCGGCCCTGGCCTCCAAGGCGACCGGCTTTCCCATCGCCAAGGTCGCCGCCCGCCTGGCCGTCGGCTACACCCTGGACGAACTCGCCAACGAGATCACCGGCGGCGCGACCCCCGCGTCGTTCGAGCCCTCCATCGACTATGTCGTCACCAAGATCCCGCGCTTCGCCTTTGAAAAGTATCCGGGTTCGGATCCCTATCTGACCACCTCGATGAAATCGGTGGGCGAGGTCATGGCCATCGGCCGCACCTTCGCCGAAAGCCTGCAGAAAGCCCTGCGCGGCCTTGAGACCGGCCTCAACGGGCTCGACGAAATCGACATCGACGGCGCCGAGGATCCGGAGACCGCCCGCGCCGCCATCGTCCGGGCCCTGGGCATGCCCACCCCCGACCGCATCCGCGTCATC
>DGYN01000037.1:0-8348 GCA_002398405.1 Caulobacteraceae bacterium UBA5005 | reverse complement strand
CTGCGCCAGATCGCCGACATCGTCCGCACCGAGGGCCGCATCCGCGCCGCGGGCCTGCCGGCGACCGCTCATGAATTCCGCAAGCTGAAGGCTATGGGCTTTGCCGACGCGCGCCTAGCCAAGCTCACCGGCAAGACCGAGAAGGCCGTCCGCGCCGAGCGCCGGGCATTGGGCGTCCGCCCGGTCTACAAGCGCATCGACAGCTGCGCCGCCGAGTTCGCGGCGACCACGCCCTATATGTATTCGACCTATGAAAGCGGCGCCCTTGGCCAAAAGCCCGAGTGCGAATCCGAGCCCACCAACAAGCGCAAGGCCATCATCCTGGGCGGCGGTCCCAACCGCATCGGCCAGGGGATCGAGTTCGATTACTGCTGCTGCCACGCCGCCTTCGCGCTGGACGAAATCGGCATCGAGTCGATCATGGTCAACTGCAACCCGGAAACGGTCTCCACCGACTATGACACCTCCGACCGCCTCTATTTCGAGCCCCTCACCGCCGAAGACGTCCTCGAACTTATCGATGTAGAGCGCTCAAATGGAACGCTTTTAGGCTGTATCGTTCAGTTCGGCGGCCAGACCCCGCTGAAGCTTGCTCAGGCGCTTGAGGATGACGGCATCCCGATCCTCGGCACCTCGCCCGACGCCATCGACCTGGCCGAAGACCGCGAGCGCTTCCAGCAGCTCCTGCACCGCCTCAAGATCGCCCAGCCGGTCAACGCCCTGGCTCGTTCAGCCGAGGAAGCCATCGCCGCCGCCCATCAGGTCGGCTACCCGATCGTCATCCGCCCCTCCTATGTGCTGGGCGGCCGGGGCATGGAGATCGTCCACGATGACGAGCAACTCCACCGCTACATCTCCACCGCCGTCCAGGTCAGCGGCGATAGCCCCGTTCTCATCGACCAGTACCTGTCCCGCGCCACCGAGGTTGACGTCGACGCTCTCTGCGATGGCGAGACCGTCTTTGTCGCCGGCGTCATGGAGCACATTGAGGAGGCCGGCGTGCACTCGGGCGACAGCGCCTGTTCGCTTCCGCCCTATTCCCTCTCCGGCGAGATCGTCGCTGAGCTGATGCGCCAGACCGAACAGATGGCTTTCGCGCTCAATGTGCGCGGCTTGATGAACGTCCAGTTCGCCATCGAAGAGCCGCTCAGCGCCAACCCGCGCATCTACGTCCTCGAGGTGAACCCCCGCGCCTCGCGCACCGTCCCCTTCGTCGCCAAGACCATCGGCGAGCCCATCGCCGCCATCGCCGCCAAGGTCATGGCCGGGGAAAAGCTGTCGTCCTTCGGCCTGACCAATAAGTGCTTCGACCATATCGCCGTCAAGGAAGCGGTCTTCCCCTTCGCCCGCTTCCCCGGCGTCGACACCCTGCTGGGCCCGGAGATGCGCTCCACGGGCGAGGTCATGGGCCTGGACTGGCGGCGTGAAGGCGAGGAATGGCTGCATGAGGCCTTCGCCCGCGCCTTCGCCAAGAGCCAGCTGGGCGGCGGCACCATCCTGCCCAAATCCGGCACGGTGTTCGTCAGCGTCCGCGACGCCGACAAGCCGTTCATCGAAGAAGCGGTCCGTCTGATGCAGAAGGCCGGCTTCCGCGTCGTCGCCACTGGCGGCACCTGCGACTACCTCATCGCCAAGGGCTTCAAGATCGACCGGATCAAGAAGGTCCTCGAAGGCCGGCCGCACATCGTCGACGCCATGAAGAACGGCGAGGTCCAGCTGGTCTTCAACACCACCGAAGGCAAGCAATCCATCGCCGACAGCTTCGAGCTGCGCCGCACCGCCCTGATGGGCAAAATTCCCTACTTCACCACGGCGGCGGGGGCGCTGGCCGCCGCCCAGGCCGTGGCGTCCGAGGGCGAGCTCGAAGTGCGGCCGCTGCAAAGCTACGCCTAAGGGGTGAAATCTTTTCGCGACAACCGTGGCTATAGTTTCCGGCCATGGATGCCATTCGCTGGGTTCAAGACCTGCCGTTTTCCACCTGGATTCGCGAATCCTCGTGGGCGGTCTTCACCTTTCTGATCCTTCACATGTGGGGTCTGGCCCTCCTGGTGGGCGGCTCCGCCTTGGTCGCGCTCCGTAACTTCGGTTTCGCCAAGACCATCGAGCCCGCGCTCTTCAAGCGCTTCACGCCGGTGATGTGGACCGGCTTTGTCCTCGCCCTGATCTCGGGCCTCCTGCTGCTCATGGCCTATCCGGCCAAGCACCTGACCAATCCGGTTTTCGCGGTGAAGTTCGCCTTCCTGATCGCCGGCGCCCTGCTCACCCGGCGGCTGCTCAACGGCTCAGGCAGTCTTCGCCTGACCGCCGCGGCTGTGCTTCTGGCCTGGGCCGGCGTGATCGCCTGCGGGGACCTGCTCAAATACACCAACACGGTGTTGCTGGTTTACTAAGATGGACATCGAAACCATCGCCCAGTTCGGACACGACAGCGGCCTCTACGCCTTGCTGCACACCAAATACGGCTGGCCGATCGCCGAGATTATCCACTTCATGTCCGTCGGCGTCCTCTTCGCCTCCGTCGGCATGCTCGACCTGCGCCTGATGGGCGTCGCCAAGGCCCTGCCCGTGCGCCCGCTCGCCCGCCTGGTCCCCTTCGGTGTCGCGGCCTTCATCGTCAACCTCGCCACCGGCTTTGCCTTCTTCGTCAACGCCCCGGACCAATACGCCTACAACCCGGCCTTCCAGCTGAAGATGGCGACCATCGGCATCGCCGGCCTCAACATGATCGCCTTCTACGCCCTGGCGGCGAAAGGGGCCCACGCCACCGGCCCCGGGGAGGATGCGCCGCCCATCGCGCGCCTGATTGCGGGCGTCTCCCTGGCCGCCTGGCTTACGGTGATCATCTTTGGCCGCCTGCTCACCTATTTTCGTCCGCCTTGGCATTGGTGCGCATGGTGCTAGGGTTGATGCCATGTTGAGGCCCGCCGTCTTCGCCGCCCTCTGCCTGGCGCTCGCCGCGCCGGCGGTTCCGTTCGCCGACACCCCCGGCCTGATGACCAAGCGCGCCAACAGTTGCGGCGGCGGGGCCTTCGAGCAGACCTTCGACGGCGACAAGCCCGATGGCTACCGCCACCGCCGGTTCAAGATTCACGGTCCGACCTATATCGGCGATGCGATTCTGGAGTGGTGCCAGACGGCCCAGAACGCGGTGATCTATTTCTATGTCGACGATCCGGCCCGCAAGGAACACGCCGCCTGCCCGGAGGCCATGTCCCTGGCGGTCTGGCCGGGCCGCGGCGCGGAGGCCGAGTCCATCGTCAAGGCCAACATGCCCAGCTACGACAACCCCCAGGTCAAGGTCATCGAGCCGGCCCGCATCTCGCCGGTAAAGATTGCCGTTGGCGGCCGCACTATCGACGCCTTCCAGCTGGAGGCCGTGATCGTCGATTCCGCCGGCAACAACTCCCGCAAGAAGATGATCGGCTACGAAAAGGGCGGGGATTTCATCCGCGTCATGACCGGCGTCGTCGAAGGCAAGGACTGCAAGAACGACGTCTCGGCGGGGTTCATGACCTCACTGAAGTGGCCGTGAGCCGATCCAACAGGCTTCGGCGCGCGTAGTAGCGCCATGATCATCGTCCACCACCTGGAAAACTCCCGCTCGCAGCGAGTCCTCTGGCTCCTCGAGGAGCTAGGCCTTGCCTATGAGGTCAAACGCTACGAGCGGAACAAGAAGACCATGCTCGCCCCGCCGGAACTGCGGGCCGTCCATCCGCTGGGCAAATCCCCGGTCATCACCGACGGCGATCTGACCATCGCCGAGACCGGCGCCATCGTCGAATATCTCATCGAGACCTACGGCAAAGGCCGCCTAATCCCGGCGGCGGGGACGCCCGAGCGCCTGGACTACCGCTACTGGCTGCACTTCGCCGAAGGTTCGGCCATGACGCCGCTGCTGTTGAAGCTCTATTTCAACGCCATCCCCGGCCGCGCCCCAGCCCTCATCCGGCCCATCGCCAAGATGATCCTTGGCAAGGCCAACCAGACCATCGCCGAGCCCAGAATCGCCGCCCACATCGCCTATTTCGAAGCGGAACTCGCCAAGACCGGCTGGTTTGCGGGCGCGGACATCTCCGGCGCCGACATCATGATGAGCTTTCCCCTGGAGGCTTCCCGCCAACGCGGCAACATCGAGGGCTCGCCCAACGTCAAAGCCTTCGTGGACCGCATCCACGCCCGCCCGGCTTATCAAAAAGCCCTGGAGCGCGGCGGGCCCTACAGCTTCGCCTAGACCCCCAGCTTTTCAGCCAGCTCGATGAAGCTATCGACCGAGTAGTCGAACCGCCCGTTCGCCGGCCGCGCCTGGGCGGCGCCTCTGCCGTATTCGTCCGGGCGATGGACGTAGGCGGTTCGGAGGCCCCTGCCCGCCGCTGACGCCAGATCCGACGGGTGGGCCGCCACCATCATCACCTGCTCGGGCTTGAGGCCCAGCAACCGCGCCGCATCGTCATAGACCTTGGCCTGCGGCTTGTAGGCCTGGCTGACCTCGCCGCCGAGCACCGCATCCCAGCGCAGGCCCGAGCGCCGGGCCATGTCGACGATCAGGGCGATGTGGCCATTGGAGGCCGGAACCAGGGTGAACTTCCGCCGAAGCCGTTCCATGCCCGTCAAGGCGTCCGGCCAGGGGTCAAGTCTGTGCCAGGCGAGATTGAGATCGGCCTTCTTGTCTTCCGGTACGGTGTTGAGCCCAAAGGCCGGCAGGATCCGGTCCAGGACCTCGCGGTGCAGGACATCCAGATTGACCCAGGGCCGCGCGCCCGTCCGCACCGCTTCCATCGCCGGCTGGTAGCCCGCCCGCCAGGCGTCGGCCAGGGCGCGCCCCTCGACCGCCGGGCCTAGGACGCGAGCGACTTCCCGCGCCACGCCCTCGCGCCAGTCGACGACGGTGCCGAACACATCGAACGCCAGGGCCTGCACCTGATCCATATCCGCCCATAGCACGGCTCCGTTCTTAATTAACGGTCCCCCGCCACAATCCCCCTGTGACCGAGATCGCCCTTTCAGCCCCCGCCGCCACCCGGGCAACCGCCCTTCCCGGCGGCCGCATCGCCTCTCTGGACGGCCTTCGCGGGGCGGCGGCCCTGATGGTGGTCATCGCCCACTACTTTGGCGAAGCGCCGGGCGGTATCGCCGGCTTCACCTGGGGCTGGGTGGGCGTGGGCCTGTTCTTCGTTCTGTCAGGCTTTCTGATCGGCGGCATCATCCTCGATCAGAAGGAAGAAAGGAGCTTCCTTCGAAACTTCTATCTCAAGCGCGCCGGCCGCATCCTGCCCGCCTATCTGATCGCCCTGACCCTGGCCTTTGGCGGCGCCTGGCTGTTCCGCGCCGAGCCCTGGGTCGACCCCCTGCGTTCGCCCCTCATCTACCTGACCTTCACCCAGAACATCGCCATCCCGCTGTCCGGCGAGGCGGGCTCGGCCTGGCTGCTGCCGACCTGGACCCTGGCGGTGGAAGAGCAGTTCTATCTGCTGCTTCCCCTCCTGCTGATGGCCTTGTCCCGCCGGGCGCTTGCTCCCATCCTGGTCATCCTCTGGGCCGCGGCGACCGCCTTCCGCTTCGCGGTGCATGACGCCAATCACTTCGCCAGCCTGACCCTCCTGCCCAGCCGCATGGACCTGCTGCTGGCCGGCGTGCTGGCGGCGCTGGCCCTGCGCGGCCTAGACCTTTCCCGCTGGCGGTTAGCCCTGCGGCTTACGCCGCTCGCCGCCGTGATCGGACTCCTCGCCGTCGCCCTGACCCGCGACCCGGCGCTGTTCGCCATTCTCAGCCCAACCCTGCTCAGCCTCGGGGCGGGCGCGTTCATCCTCGCCCTGGTCCAGGGGGCGCCGGAGGGCAAGCGGTTCTCGGGTCCCGTGCTCGGGTTCTTCGGCCTGATTTCCTACGGCCTGTATCTGCTGCACCAGCCCATCTCAGGACTCCTGCACGGGCTGCTGCTCGATGATCGGCCCAACGTCGCCAGCCCTGAAGCGATTGCGGTATCAGTCCTCGCCGTCGCCGTTTCGGTCGGGGCGGCCTATGCGAGTTTCAGGCTTGTGGAGGCGCCGGTCCTGGCGGTGGCGAGGCGCGCCGCGTCGAGAAAAATGGCTTTACATTAATTCAACCGCGCGGGCCGGAGTTTCACGTGAAACCCCACAAGATAAGTATTTTCAACACATTATAGGGGCTTGACGCCGGGCTGCCAGGTCAGGGCCATGATCAGGTCGTCCTCGGGCCGGCCGCGAAGATTGATCCCCTGGACCTTCACCCCCTCGAGCTTGAAGCCGAGGCTCTCGTAAAGGGCGATGGCGGGCGCGTTCCACGGGGTCACGCCAAGCTCGATGCGGCAGAACCCGTCCCAGCCCTTGGCCTCGGCGATCGCCGCCTCCATCAGCCTGCGCCCGATGCCCTGCCCCCGATAGGTCGCCAGCACCCCAAGGCCGAGGGACCCCGCATGGCGGTTGCCAATCCTCGTCCCGCGCTGAATATCGCACATGCCGACCGCCCGGCCCGCGTCCATCGCCAAGAGGAAGACGCCCCCCACAGCCGCGCGCTCGGCCAGCACCCGCTCCTCCTCCTCGCGGCTGTAGGCTTTTTCCAGCAGGATGGTGTCGAGCTTCTCGGCCACCAGGGCCGCCGTGTAGTCGGCCATGGCCTGGGCGTCTTCGTGCGCGGCCCGGCGGATTTCGATGCGCTGCCCCATGGCCGCGCTTCCTAGCGCGAAGTTGACACCCTGGCCATCGGCGCGCCTACTTCGGCCAGGGGCCCGCCCGCGCAAAGACGGGCGGCCCAGGGAGACACGCCAATGCCCTACGCCAGCGGCCGCACCTATTTCGACGCCGACAGCCACATCATGGAGCTGCCGGACTTCATTATCGATCACGCGGACCCGGACTTTCGCGACCGCGCGCCGAAAATCCCCGTGCCGACGAGGGGAACGCTGGCCAACCTCATGGAAGAGGCCAAGGACCGCCGCGGCCATCCGGACGGGGTGGTCGCCGAACTGGTGGCCCTGGGCGATGAGCTGATCTCCGGCCCCAAGGGCTATATGGCGCTGGGCGCCTTCAACACGAAAGAGCGGTCACAGGCGCTGGATCAGCTGGGCTTCCACAAGCAGCTTGTTTTCGCGACCTTCTCGGCCGGCACGAGCTTCCGCGCCGAAGGCCTGACCCAGTACCGCACCGCCCGGGCCCACAACCGCGGCATGGCGGCGTTCTGCAAGGGCGATGACCGCCTGCTCGGCGTGGCCCTGGTCCCGCTCGACGATCCGCAGCTGGCGCTCGAGGAACTCGACCACGCCCTGTCTCTGGGCCTGAAAGCCGCCTGGGTGCCGCACCGTCCGGCCGGCGGCCGCTCCCCCGGCCACAACGACCTCGACCCCCTCTGGGCGCGGCTGGCGCAGACGGGCACACCCTTCATGCTCCACGTTGGCGGCGACCCCCTGCAGATCGATCCCGCCTGGATGAACACCGGCCGCCCCATTCCCACCGACTGGCTGGGCGGCGGCGAGAATGTCCGCGCCAAGGACATGACCAGCCTGCACCAGGCGGCGGAAACCTTTGTCGGCTGCATGGTCCTGGACGGAGTCTTCGACCGCCATCCGCGCCTGCGCGGCGGGGTGATCGAACTGGGCGCCGGCTGGGTTCCCGCCATGATGCGCCGCCTGGATTGGATCGCCGAGATCTGGAAGAAATCCGAGCCGGAGGTCGCGGCCCTGACCCGCAAGCCCTCCGAGCAGATCATCGAGCACATGGCCTTCACCCCCTATGTCTATGAGGACGTCGGGGCCATGATCCGCGAGAGCGATCCCCGGCTCTACATGTTCTCCTCCGACTATCCCCATACCGAGGGCGGCCGCCAGCCGCTGGCCCGGTTCGGAGCGACCCTGCAGGGCATGGACGAGGTCACCCTGGAGCGGTTCTACAACGGCAACTTCGCCCGCCTGTTCGAGCATGGCTGAGCGGCCGGAACCTACCGGACTTGCAGTTGTTCGCACCTGCACATATTCTCTGCGCCCCGGACGCCAGCGCCCGCGGCCGGACCAAACTTCGAAGGGCTTTTAAGCTAATCCTTATGGAAAAAGTGCCGATGACCGGCGGGGGCTACAATTCCCTCGACGAGGAACTGAAACGTTTGAAGACCCAGGAGCGGCCAAGCGTCATCGCCGCCATCGCCGAGGCGCGCGCCCACGGCGACCTTTCGGAGAACGCCGAGTACCACGCCGCCAAGGACCGGCAAGGCTGGATCGAAGGCCGTATCGCCGAGATCGAGGACAAGATCGCGCGCGCCCAGGTGATCGACGTCTCCAAGCTTTCCGGCGACCTGATCAAGTTCGGCGCCACGGTGACCGTCGTCGACGAGGACACCGAGGA
>DGYN01000046.1 GCA_002398405.1 Caulobacteraceae bacterium UBA5005 | reverse complement strand
CGCCGCCTCCGCCGCCGCCGCCGGACGTCGCGGTCCTGTTCCGCCGTGACTTGTCCGCGGTGATCCGGGAGCCGCAGCCGCGCATCGTGCTGGCCGGATCGCGCTCGCTGCGGGCGGGCGAGGTCTATCGCGACGGCTGGGTCCTTTCGGCCATCACCCCGACCACCGCCGTCCTGACCAAGGGCAATGAACAGCGGCAGATCGGCCTTTTCTCCCCTCCCCCCGTCTCGCAGGTACAGATGGCCGCCGCGCCTGCGGCTCTGGCCCCAAGCCTCACCTTCAGCAACGGCGCCCTCCCCGGCCGGCCGAGCGCTGTTCAGGTGGCCGGCGTCACCGCCGCCCTGCGCGCCGCAGGCATGAACCCGCAGCAGACCGAGCGCCTGTCGGCCATGATGGCCAGCGGGACCTTCGACCAGGGCGCGGCCTCGCAGATGCTCAACCAGATGGGCCGCAACAACCCCATGACCCCGGCCCAGGTCGCCAGCATCACCCAGGCCATGCAACGGGCCGGCGTGCTTCAGCCGCGCCAGGCCCAGGCGCTCGCCCAATCCATCCCGCAGATGCAGAACATGCAGCAGTTGCAGGACGTCATGCAGATGGGCGGACGGGGAAACAATCGCGGCGGCGGCGGACGCGGCCGAAACCAGGGCTTCAACGCGCCCGCCAACGCCGTGCCCGCAGCTCCGCCCGCGCCTCTGCCCGCGGGCCGTGTGGCGACCTTCCCTCCGCCGCCGACGCCAGCTGCGTTGGCGACGCCCAATTACGGCTTCGGCGCCGTCACCCAGGCGCCCGCCAAATGAAGCTTGAACGCATTGCCTTCGCCGCCGGCGCGAGCCTTTTGGGCCTGGCGATCCTTGTCGGCTGCGCCTCCTTCCCGACCATGACCATGCCGCCCAAGGAAGCGGCGGCAAGCGACGCCGGCGCGCCCTCCACCCCGGCGCCCGGCCGCGGCGGCGATGCGGGCCGGGGTCAACCGACCCCGATGCAGATCCCCGGCGGCGCCCAGACCGCGCCCACCGTGCCGGAAGCCACCCCCGAACAGCTGGCGGCGCTGATCGCCAATGAGCCGCTCAACGCCACCCTGCCGCCCCAGCCGCTGGCCCAATTCCTCAACACCGTCTTCGCCGACGTCCTTAAGGTTCCCTACGCGCTAGGCCCGGGCCTTGGCGCGCGCAGCGAGATCATCACCGTCAATGCGCCGGCGACCCTGAACAAGCAGGCCTTCGTGCGCCTGCTGCAGGCTACCCTGCGCGGTTATGGCCTGACGATGTCGGTGCGCGGCGGCGCCATCCAGATCACAGAGGAAGGCGTCCCGGTCGGCGGCGGCGGCCGTGGCGGGGCCCAGGTGGTGCGCAGCCGCTCGGCCTCCGACACCCCGGCCGGCAACCGCCAGGTGATCCAGTTCTTCCAACTCGTCGCCCTACAGGCCGACGCCGTGGCCCCCTTCGTCAACGACACCCTGCTGCGCGGCTCGGGCGTCACCGTCTCCGCTGATGGCGCCGCCAATGCTCTGGTGCTATCGGGCTCGGCCCGGGCCGTGGCCGGTGCGGTCGACGCCCTGCGCAATCTCGACAAGCCGGCCTTCGCGGGATCGCAGGTCGTACGGCTGGAGCCGGTCTTCTGGGCCCCCGACCTCTTCGCCCAGACCCTGGCCCAGGCCCTGCAGGCCGAAGGTTATGTGGTCGCGACCGACCCCCTGGGCCCCAAGTCGATCATGATCCTGCCGCTTCCCAGCACCAACCAGACCCTGGTCTTCGCCGCCGACCGCGAGACCATGAACCGGGTCCTCTACTGGGCCCGCGAGCTCGACCAGCCCTCCAGCGTCGGGGATGTGGCCACCACCTACGTCTATGACGTGAAGAACATCTCGGCCGCCTCGGTCGGAGCCATGGTGGTCAACGCCGCCAGTGTCGCGCCTCAGGGCGCCGGCCGCGGCGGAAACCCGATCATCAACGCTCAGGGCCTGCCGGGCGGTGGAAACCAGGGCGGCCGCGGCGGGGCTCAGCAGCAGCAACAGAACCAGGGCGGCCGTGGCGGCGGCGGCGTTCAGCAGCAAATTCAGCAGCTGCAGCAACAGTTCGGCGCCGCCGCTGGCGGCGGCGCCGGTCGTGGCGGCCAGACCCAAGGCCGGCCCGGCCAGGTGATCTCCGGCGGAGCTCCCGGCGGCGGCGCCATCACCGTCGACGATGTCGGCAACCGCATCCTGTTCACCGGCAGCGCCAGCCAGTTCGCGGCCTTGCGCTCCCTGCTGCAGCGGCTCGATCAGCCGGCCCGCGAAGTGGTGGTCGAGGTCACCGTCGCCGAGGTCACCTTGACCGACGAGACCCGTTCAGGGGTCGAATTCTTCTTTGATATCCTGAACACCCGGGGCGGCGTCCTATCCGGCGGCACCATGGGCCAGACGACCGGGACCCCGCGGGGACCGGGCGCCAGCACCCTCAACCGCGGCACTCAGGGACTGAATCTGTTCTTCGACCGGGTCGGCGACTACCAGGTGGCGATCAACGCCCTGGCCAGCAACAACAAGGTCAATGTGCTGTCGCGGCCCAGGCTCGTGGCCCGCTCAGGCGCCCAGGCCTATATCCAGGTGGGCGCCAATGTGCCGATCGTCATCGGCCAGCGGGCGGTCAACACCGGCAACACCGACACCTCCGCCGACGTCACTCAGCAGATCCAGTACCGCGACACCGGCGTCATCCTGAACATCACGCCGGTAGTCTACGGCGATGACCGGGTCGACATCCTGATCAGCCAGGAGGTCTCCAGCGCCCGGGACAACCCCAACCCCTCGATCCAGAGCCCGATCATCGATGTACGCGAGGTCTCCACCACCCTGTCACTGGCCGACGGCCAGATGGCGGTGCTCGGCGGCCTGATCGAGGACAGCTATTCCAAGGGCAACACCGGCATCCCGTTCCTGAAGGATATCCCGATCCTGGGCTATCCCTTCCGGGTCGACTCCATCTCCGGCCGCAAGACCGAGCTCGTCATCCTGGTGACGCCCTTCATCATCCGCAACGATGAGGACATGAGCAACATCGCCGGCCAGATGGCGCGCGAGGTCAACGAGGCCTTCGCCGTGGGCCGGGGCGGCTCCTATACCCTGACCCCCTTCGCGGGCGGGGCGAGCCTGGGCCTCAATCCGCCGAACCCCAGGGTCAGCGGTGCTGGCCTCCGCCGGCCGGACGCCAAGCCCGAAGACTGATTATTGCGGCGATCCGAGGGTCGATCCCATGCGCTCGACCTCGAAGGTCTGGAGCGAGGCGCCGTTCGCCCCGGTGATCTCCACGTTCAGCCGGTAGAGGGTGACGGTGAACTGCCCGTCGCCGTTGGGAAATCCGGCCGAGATCTTGGGCTCGGTCAGGGGGGTCGAGGTCCAGCGGACGGCAAGGTTGGGCGGCAGGGCGATCTCGCCCTCCGGCCGTTCATCGGGATTGATCTCGCGGATCAGGGCAAGGGCGCTCGTCTTCAGGTCGGCGGCGGCGGTGGCCGCCTCGGCGCGGCGCTGGCTTTGCACGAACTGCTGTTGCAGACCCATGATCGCGGCCAGGCAGACCGCCGCTATGGCCAGCGCGATCATCGCCTCCAGCAGGCTGAAGCCGGCGATGCGCTTCACCGAAGCCTCCACAACAGAAACCCGGCGCCGGCCAGGGCCAGGGGCACGCCATAGGGAAACAGCATCGGCCCTTCCCGCTTTCGCCTCAGGCTCAGGAGGAAGCCAAGCAAGGCCCCGCCCGCCGCCGACACAGTGATCGCCCAAAGGCCGCGCTCGGCCCCGAGCAGTCCTCCGATGGCGGCGGCGAGTTTGACATCGCCAAAGCCCAGGCCGTCGATCGCCGTCCGCCGCTTCCAGACCCAAGCGACGACCGCGAGAAGCCCGCCGCAAACCGCCGCGCCAAGGGCCGCCTCGACGAGCCCGAGCGAAAGTGGTCCGATCAGGGCCGCCGCCCCGACCACGACGCTGTAGAGGTCCGGAATTATGAGGAAGCGCAGATCGCTGTAGACGATAGCGGCCATCGCCATGAGCACCCCCGCCAGGACAAGGCGCGGAGCCCAGGGATAGCCGCCAAGGCCGCCCTCGAACGCCGCAACACCCACCACGAAGAGGCCCACGGCGAGCAGGACTTCGCTTCTCCGGCCGTGGATGGCGCCGCCTGCGGCCTCGACAAACAGGCCGCGGGGAATTCTTGAAAGCCCAAAGGCCGCGAGCGCCAGGCCGACGAGCACCATGAGATGAAGCGGCTGGCCCACCGGCCTAGAGTTCCTGGTTATAGATGCTGGTCAGGGCCAGCATGATCGCCACCGCTAGGACGCCGACCAGGACGGCGATCAGGCCGATGGTGATCGGCTGGACCAGGGCTGTCAGGCGCTTGAGCCGGTCGCGCAGCAGGCCGTCGTAGGTCTCGGCCACATAGAGGAACATCCTGGGCAGGGTCCCGGACTTGGCGCCGGCCCGCAGCAGGGAAAGGTCCATGGCCGAAAGCTCGGTGTGGCGGGACAGGCTTTCGGCGACATCAACGCCGCCTTTCAGGTCACGCTCGAACTGATCAAGCCCCTGCCGGAAATTGCTCTCCGGCGCGCCTCGCCGGGCGAGGGCAGCAGCCTCAAGAAGACCGACTCCGCTCGAAAGCGCAAAGCCCAGCAGCCGCGACCAGGCGTTGATCTCCCGCGCCTTGAGGATCGGCCCGATGAGGATCAGGCCGCGCGCCCCGGAATAGATCTGCGCCTTGACCTTCGGGTTGCTGAGCGCCGCCGCCGTTCCGAACACCAGGATGACGACCGCCGTCAGGAACAGGATCAGGTTGCTGTTGACAAAATCAGCCATGGAAAACACGACGCGCGAGAGGATCGGCATACCGTCCCGCTTGCCGCCCAACATGTCGTCGAAGCGCGGCACGACGTAGACAAAGATGTAAATGACGACCGCAAAACCGGCCGTAATCAGAAAGGCCGGATAGAAGAGCGCGGTGGTGACGTCGCGCCGAAGCCGGTCCTCATAGGCCATCTGCTCGGCGGCATCGCGCAACACCTCGCCGATTTGGCCGGTGGCCTCGCCGACCCTGAGCATGGCGTAGACGTAGAAGGGAAAGCCCGGAGCATGAGTCTCCAGGGCGTGGGCCAGGGTGTCGCCGCGCTTCAGCGCCGCGATGGCCGCCTCGATCTTGGCCCGCCCCTTGGCGGCGATAATACCCGCGGCGACCGTCTGCATGGCCTCCAGAAGATTTACCCCCGCCTCGACCATCAGGGCGAGCTGGCGCAGCACCGAGACCCGTTCGCGGAAGTTGAGGTCGCGGTCCTTGGTCCCGGCCGCGCGGGAGCGCTCCTCGGCGACGGTGATCGGCGTCAGGCCTTCGGCGACCAGGGCGCGGGCGGCGGCGCGGGGATCCTTGGCCCGAACCACATCCTTTACCTGGCGCCCCGCCCGATCAACGGCGGTGTAGCGGAAGGAGAGGTCGTCCGACGCCACCGTCAGACCACCGGTGCCATGTCTTGCGGGGCATGATCGAGGCCGTCTGTTTCCGGATCAACGGGGCCGATGACGCGGAAGATCTCGGAAAGCGCCGTCTGGCCCTCGGCGGCCTTCAGGATGCCGTCCTCGAACATGGTCAGGAACCCGGTCTCGCGGGAGATTTCCAGAAGGTCCGGCTCGCTCGCCCGCCGGCGGATGGCGGCCCCGGCCGTGGTGTTGAAGGGGGCGATCTCATAGATGCCCAGCCGGCCCAGATAACCGCCGCCGCACTTGGCGCAGCCCACGGGCTCACGCCAGTCCTGCGCCCCCGCCTTGATCCGGGCGCGTATGGCCCGCGGCATGGAGCGGCGATAGGTCTCCACCTGGGCCTTGTCGGCCGGCTTGGAGCAATGCGGGCAAAGCCTTCGCACCAGCCGCTGGCCGACGACGCCCCGCATGACATCGGCCAAAAGATAGTCCTCGACGCCCAGGTCCAGCAGGCGGGCGATGGCCGCAAGCCCCGAATTGGTGTGCACGGTGGAGATCACCATGTGGCCGGTGAGCGCTGCCTGTAGGGCGATGCGCGCCGTTTCCGGATCGCGGATTTCACCGATCATGATGACGTCCGGGTCCTGGCGCAGGATCGAGCGCAGCCCGGCCGCGAAGGTGAGTCCGATATCCGCCTTGACCTGCACCTGGACGACGCCGGGGAGGTCGAATTCAACCGGGTCCTCGACGGTGATGATCTTGCGAACCCCGTCGTTCAGGCCGGTGAGCAGGCGGTAGATGGTGGTGGTCTTGCCCGAACCCGTCGGGCCGGTGACCAGGACGATGCCGTTGGGCTGATCGACCATGCGGGCGAGCTTTTTCTGATCCCCCTCGGCGAGGCCAAGTTCCGATAGTTCCGGCAGGCGCGAGGTCTTGCCCAGAAGGCGCAGGACCATGGACTCGCCCCAGGCTGACGGCAGGGAGGAGACCCGCAGGTCGACCTCCTGGCCGGAGATGCGGATCGCCTGGCGGCCGTCCTGGGGCAGGCGGCGCTCGCCGATGTCCATGCCGGAGAGGAGTTTGATGCGCGAGGCCACCGCGTCGAAACTGCCCCGGGGCGCGGTGCGCACGGTGGAGAGAATGCCGTCCACCCGCATACGGACGTGGAACTTGTCCTCGAAGGGCTCGACGTGGATGTCGGAGGCGCGGCGCTGCAGGGCTTCGGCGAAGACTCCGTTTACGAAATCGATGACCGGCGCTTCCTCGGCCAGTTCCCGAAGCCTCGCCGCATCGGTGACGCCTGCGGCGAAATCCGCCTCGCCCTCGTCGCGCACGTCTTCGAGGGCCGCCTCGATCAGGCTACGGGAAGCGAGGCGCCACTCCACCGGCCGGTCGGCCATCTGCTCCATCAGGCCGCGCAGGGTCGGATCCAACGGATGCACCGCCGCGCAGATCAGGGGCGCGTCCGGATCATCGAGTACGGGTTCCGCGCCCTCATCGACAAGACCGGGCGCGGCCTGGTCCTTCCAGGCCACCGCCTGGCGCTCGACCCACCAACCGTGAGTGGTGCGGGTCTCCTCCAGGAAGGCCTCTACCTGGCCGGGCGAAGGCATCTCGTTCTTGGCCTGGACGGGCAGGCCGAGCTGCTCGGAAAGCACCCCCAGAAGGTCGCTTTCCGAGACCGAACCCATGCGCACCAGGATGAGGCCGATCAGACCGCCCACCGAGGATTGGACCGACAGCGCGGCCTCCAGATCCTGGTTTCGGATCAGGCCTTTCGCGGTAAGCAATTCGCCCAGGCGGCTTGTGGTCATGGCGGAAAGATTAGCGCGGAAAGGCCCAGAAAGATTGCAAAATCGACACGTGTAGAAGGCGTGATTGAGGCCGAGGGCGTAGTCAATTCCTTCGATTGAGATGGAATTTGGCGTAGCAACCCCTCGGCCTTCCGGCCCTATGGTCTGGGCTTCACCACAAGGAACCCGGGCCGTGACGCTGCATATGCAAGATCTGGCGCGACAGATCGTTGAACTTCAGGCTGAACTGGACCGGGAAATTCAAAAACGGCGAAAGGTGCTGGGCTGGCGCACCAAGGACCGGCTGGTTCAATTCGAACGCGGCATCGCCATCGAACACCGCCGACTGCGCCAAAGCATTCCGGGGTTTCTCTCGCGCTCACCCCTGATTACGCTGATCACCGCGCCGGTGATCTATTCGCTGGTCCTTCCACTGCTGCTGCTGGACGGCTGGGCCAGTTTCTACCAGGCGGTGTGCTTTCGAGCGTACCGTATCCCCCGGGTTCGGCGTTCGGACTACATCCTCTTCGACCGCCGGCATTTGTCGTACCTGAACTGGATCGAGACCATCAATTGTCTCTATTGCGCCTATGCCAATGGGGTTATTGCCTATGTCCGCGAAATTGGCAGCAGGACAGAGCAGTATTGGTGTCCCATCAAGCATGCCTTGCGCGTGGTCGATCCCCATTCGCGCTATAACGCCTTTCTGGAATATGGCGACGCGGACGACTATCGAGCCCGATTGGCGCGGTTCCGCGAGGAATTGAGACTGGATGGCGCCTTGCCTAGGCCGATCGATTCTCCACCTGCCTGAACCGCCTCCCAACAGACTCCATTGATCTAGATCAACGGGCGTGAGGCCGGCAAAGTCTAGCTTTCCGTCCAGGGACGGAATCGGCCGAGCCTTTGCGCGGAACTCGTTGATGCGATCTCGGCAAACCGCCACATCACCGATAGCCGCAACGGAGGCCTGCGGCGCCTGTTGGCTTGTTCATGAGGCCGATCACCGAATAGCCAATCAGCTAGCGATGCTGGCCTCCTTTGTTGAGTTGAAAGCCGGTAGTGTGGCGGACGCTGGACCTCTGGGCGGTGAGGGCATCCAGCTCCTGCTGGAGACCATTCGAGCCCAGGTCGACGTCATTGCGCGGCTGCACCGTTCCATGGCTGCCACTGAATATTCCGGCGACCTGGGACGGCATTTGCATCGCGTGTCCACACCCCTGATCGCGATCCTTGGCGGCCGGATCGAGCTTGTCGAGGATTTCGCGGAAGATTGCATAGTGCAGCCGCATCAGGTCATCGGCCTTACCCAGATCGTCGCCGAAGCCATCACGAATGCGGTCAAATACGCCTATGTCGAGGGGCGCTCGGGACGGCTCCTGATCCGCACGCGCCGTAGCGCCGCCGGTGATCCCGTGGTCGAAATCCTAGACGATGGCCCAGGGCTGCCGGAACACATCGACATACACACCGGCGGGGGGCTGGGTTTCCGCCTGATCCGCGCGCTTGCAAGAAAACTTGAGGCTCTTATCGAGCTGGAATCGAGCCGGTCAGGCCTATGCGTGCGGCTGACCCTAGTCTCCGGGCGCGCCTTCGCTTGAGACCTGCGTCCGGGGGGCAGAACTGCGCCCAGACGCCCACCGTTCCAGGACGGCCTTCAATCCGCCACTAGGTCCACATGGTTCTAGGTGCGGATTCGCGTGGACCAAGCAAGGGTTACGACGGCGGCGGCGCGTGCGATTAAGGCCAAAGTCACCAGTTTCACGATAGGATTATGGGGTGAGCTCGCGCCGTACCCCCGCTTCCGACCGCCGCGGCCTTACCGCCGACGAGCAGTTGCTGTTGTCCCGCCTCGATGAAGCGGGCGGGCGCGGCGAGTTCTCCCTCGTCTATCAGCGCCAGGTGGCGCCGGATGGTCAGACGCTTTTGGGCGTCGAGACCCTGTTGCGCTGGTCCTGCCCGGGCGTTGGCCAGGTGAAGCCCAGCCAGTTCATTCCGCTCGCCGAACGCCAGGGCCGCATCCGGGGCATCACCCGCTGGGTCCTGGATCGCGCCATGGCGGAGACAGCCGACCTTGCGCCTTTGATCGTCGGCTTCAACGCCTCTGCCCTGGAGTTCGCCGATCCGGCCTTTGTCCACGAGATCGAGGACCTGCTCGAAAAGCACCTGTTCGATCCCAAACGCCTGGAGATCGAAGTGACGGAGACGGCGATCCTGGTCGATGGCGATGTGGTTCGCCGCAACATGAACCGCCTGCATGAGATCGGCGTTCGCATCGCCATGGATGACTTTGGCGTGGGCTATTCCAGCCTCAATCACCTGCGGCTCTTCCCCTTTGACAAGCTCAAGATCGACCAGGCCTTCGTCCACGAGTGCAGCAAGGACACTCAGTCGGCCGCCCTGATCCACGCCGTGGTATCCCTTGGCAAGGCGCTCGGGATGAAGGTGGTGGCCGAGGGGGTTGAGGACGAGGCTCAGCTCACCTTCCTGCGCATCGCCGGCGTCGACGCCATGCAGGGCTATCTGTTCGGCAAGGCGGCGCCCATCGAGCGCCTGCGCTATGCCCTGAACCATCCCGATATGGGAAAGCCGGTCGTGGCCCGGGCCTAGCGCAGAAGCCGGTCTGACTTCTAGTTGTCGACCTCGAAGGTGATCTTGGCGTTGACCCGGTACTTATCGATTTTGCCGTCGCGGACCGTGGCCTGGAAGTTTTCCACATAGATCGATCGCATGCCGCGCAGAGTTTTTCCGGCATCGGCCACGGCGGCCTGGGCGGCCGCTTCCCAGCTCTGATCGGACTCGGCGAGAACTTCGATGACTTTCAGAATGGCCATGAGAAGGCCCTTTCGATTCTAGGATGATCGGGTGACGTCAGAGGCCCTCCCCGCGGACCTTGTATGATCAGTCGCGAAGGCTCGCGGGCACCTGCCCGCCGTTTTCGGCGAGCTTTTTCCAGACCGCCTTGGATAGGGCGATGTTCTGCTCCGCGCTGCCGTGAGCGCCGGCGTTGACACCGAGCTCCTGGGCCAGTTCCTTGCGGGCGTCGAGGCTGGAATCCAGGTCGAGAAGCTTCAAAAGATCGACGATCGAGGTCCGCCAATTGCCGCCGCCGCCCTTCTGCGCGGCCAGTTGTTCGAGCACAGCCTCCACGTTCACCGATACAGGCGGCGCCGCCGCCTGGGGTGTGGCGGTCGGGGCGGCGCCGGTCGGAGCGCGGGCTTCATCCGGCTTGCGGTGAAAGATCTTGCCGAGGATTTTGCTGAACAGGCTCATGGGGCGACTCCGGGTGAAACCAACCCGACCGGAACACGCGGCGGCGGCGCCTGTTCCTAAGGCTCAGTCTTCCGCCCAGTCTAAGGTTCGCTGCACCGCCTTGGTCCAGCGCCCATAACCCTCGGCCCGGACCGCCGGGTCCATCGACGGCTTCCATTCCTGGTCCGCCCGCCAGTTGGCCTTGAGCGCCGCCTTGTCCGGCCAGTAGCCGACGGCCAAGCCCGCCGCATAGGCCGCGCCAAGGCAGGTGGTCTCCGGGACCGCGGGCCTCACCACCGGGACATTGAGGACATCGGCCTGAAACTGCATCAAGAGGTTATTGGCCGTCATGCCGCCGTCCGCCTTGAGGGTAGTCAGGTCGACGCCGGATTCAGCGGCCATGGCGTCCACCACCTCCTTAACCTGCCAGGCGGTGGATTCCAGGGCGGCGCGGGCGATGTGGGCCTTGGTCACATAGCCGGTGAGGCCCGCGATCACGCCCCGGGCGTCGGATCGCCAATGGGGGGCGAAAAGGCCGGCGAAGGCCGGGACGAAGGCGACCCCGCCGGAGTCTTTCACGCTCCCGGCCAGGGCTTCGATCTCGGACGACGAGGCGATCAGGCCAAGGTTGTCGCGCAGCCATTGGATCAGGGACCCGGCCACCGCGATCGAGCCCTCCAGGACGTAGACCGGCGGCTCATCGCCAATCTTGTAGCCCAGGGTGGTGAGAAGGCCCCGCTTGGAATGTACCGGCGCTTCTCCCGTGTTGAGCAGCAGAAACGCTCCGGTGCCATAGGTGCACTTGCCCTCGCCGGGGGTGAAACAGGCCTGACCGAACAGGGCCGCCTGCTGGTCGCCAAGCGCGCCGGCGACCGGAACGTTTGGCAGAATGCGGCCCTTGGACGGGGCGTAAATCTCCGACGAAGACGCGATTTCCGGCAGCGCGGCCCGCGGAACGCCGATCGCCTCGCAGAGTTCGTCATCCCAATCGAGGGTCGAAAGATCCATCAGCAGGGTGCGCGAGGCGTTGGTGACGTCGGTGACGTGTCGGCCGGTGGCGTTCCAGATCAGCCAGGTGTCCATGGTGCCGAAAAGGATATCGCCCGCCTTGGCGGCCTCGAGCGCGCCGGGGGTGTTGTCTAGCAGCCAGCGAATCTTGGGCCCGGAGAAATAGGTGGCCAGCGGCAGGCCGGTCTTGGCGCGGAATCGGTCCTGGTCGCCGAGGGACTTTACTAACCGGTCCGTCCGAGTGTCCTGCCAGACAATGGCGTTAGCGATGGGAACCCCGGTCCGCCGGTCCCAGAGCACCGTCGTCTCGCGCTGGTTGGTGACACCGACGGCGGCGATGTCGGAGGCCTTAAGCCGGCCCTTGGAAAGGGCGCCCAGCACCACCTGCTGGACATTGGTCCAGATCTCGGCGGCGTCGTGCTCGACCCAGCCGGGTTTGGGGAAAATCTGCCGGTGTTCCTTCTGATCCGAGGCGACGATGGCCCCCGCGCGGTCGAAGATGATACACCGCGAGGAGGTCGTGCCCTGATCGATGGCGGCGATGTAGCGGCTCATCGGGGCCCGCTATCTCGGCACGTGGGCGAGCCGCAGGATGTTGGCCGAACCGGGTGAACCGAACGGCATGCCGGCGAGGATCAGCATCCGCTCGCCGGGCTCGGCCAGGCCAATCTTGGCGGCGATGTTGACCGCGAGCTCGGTCATATTCTCCACGCTGTCCGGGTGAGCCGTGACCCGCGGCTCGCAGCCCCACAGCAGCGCCAGACGCCGGGCGATGCGGATTTCCGGCGTCAGGGCCAGCATCGCCTGCAGTGGCCGGCGCCGGGCCAGGCGAAGGGCCGTCTTGCCGGTGGCGGTATAGGCGGCGATGCAGACCGTCGATCCCGCATCCGCCGCGCGCCGGGCCGCGCCGACCATGGAATCGGTGGCGTCGTCCTCGATGTCGCCGCCGTGCTCGGCGTCCATGATGTGCGGCCACTGCGGGTCGTGCTCCACCCGCTCGATGATGCGGTCCATCATGGTCACCGCCTGCAGGGGAAAGCTCCCGGCCGCGGTCTCCGCCGACAGCATGACCGCGTCCGCGCCCTCATAGACGGCGTTGGCCACATCGCTCGCCTCGGCCCTCGTCGGGGTGGGCGCATCGCGCATGGATTCGAGCATCTGGGTCGCCACGATCACCGGAATGCCGCGGGCCCTGGCCGCGCGGACCAGGCCTTTTTGCACCACGGGCACTTCCCAGGGATCCATCTCGACGCCCAGGTCGCCCCGCGCCACCATCACGCCGTCGCAAAGATCGAGAATCTCCTCGAGACGCTTGAGGGCCGTCGGCTTTTCGATCTTGGCCAGAACCGCAGCGCGGCCCTGAACCAGACGGCGCAACTCAGCCATGTCGTCGGCCCGCTGGACGAAGGAGAGCGCCACCCAGTCGACCCCAATACGCAGGGCAAAGGCGAGGTCAGCCCGGTCCTTGTCGGTCAGGGCCGAGAGCGGCAGGGACAGGCCCGGCAGGTTGACGCCCTTGTGGTTGGAAAGATGCGCCTCGCCAACAGCCTCGGTCTCGGCGAAGTCCTTGCCGCATTCGAGCACTCTCAGGCGAGCACGGCCATCGTCGATGAGGATGATCTCGTCGGGTTTCAGCGCGGCGAAGATTTCCGGATGCGGCATGCCGACCCGCTGGTGGTCGCCGTCCTTGGTGTCGAGATCCAGGCGGAACTTCTGGCCGTTGTGCAGGGTGACTTCGCCCTGCTCGAAATCCCCCAGGCGGAGCTTGGGGCCCTGCAGATCGGCGAGAACGCCCAGGGGCCGCTCCAGCGCCGCCTCCGCCGCGCGCACGAAACCCAAGGCTTCCGCGTGATCATCATGCGAGCCGTGGCTGAAGTTGAGGCGGAAAACGTCCGCGCCCGCCGTGGCCAGAGCGAGGATCGTTTCAGCCGAACGGCTGGCAGGTCCCAGGGTGGCGACGATGCGGGCGCGGCGTTGTCGGATCATTGGCAGAGCCTAGCCTGATGCGCGGGACTGCCAAATGAAGATTCTACGCGTCAGTGCGGTTTAGCTTCGCAGTTGTTCCTTGCGGCCGCTCTGGGTCTGGCGCCCGCCCTTGCGGCCGGCTTCGGCGGCAAGCGTGCGGTCCTGGGTGAAGCTTCGTTTTTCGTCCGGCACGCTCTTGCCGCCCTTGCGGGCGATCTCGCGGCGGCGATCGGCGTCCATGGCCGCGAAGCCTCGAAGGGCCGGGCGGCGCGGGGTCTCGGAACTCATATCCGGCATAGGAGCGTCCTTCCTCATAACTGGTGCTCTCACTCTCAAACGATCTCGAAGCGGAAGAGTTCGAGTCTTCCGGTCACGTCGTGTTCACGAACGCGAACTTGGGTCGGGGTGCTGGTGACAGACAGGGTCATCAGTTCGGCTTCGCCGCCTTGAACTGCGCCATCAGTTCCGTCTTGCGGGCGGCCATTCGCGCGCCCAGCGCCTTCATGTCGATCTTGGCCTTTTTCGCCTGGGCGAAGAGACCGTCCTTCATCTCTTCTTCCTTGACGTGGTGCTTGATGTACTCGGAGAGCACCGTGACCTTGGCTTCCCAGCGTTGGTCCGCAGGCGAGCCCGCCTCGATCTCGGCGATCAGCTGTTTGGCGCCGTTGTGCTCGACATAGGCCTCGTCCAGCAGATCCTCCTCCACCTCGCCCTTGCAGGCCGGATAGAAGAGCTCTTCCTCAATCTGGGTGTGGACGGTGAGCGCCAGGCACACCTTGCCGGCGATCTTCTTTTTCTTGTCGGGCGAGCGGGCCTTTTCGAACTGCTCGAACAGGGCCTCGGCTTCGTCGTGGTCATCCTTCAATAGCTTGATGGCGTCCGGGCCCTTGGCCTTGGCAGGGGGGCTCTTGGTTTTGGTCTTGGAAGCGCTCGCGCGCGTCGCGGCAGTGGCCATGGTCCTCTCCGGGGAAGTGTTGGTGTTGGCTTCAGCAACCCTCCGACCCGGCAATGGTTCCGCTTTGTCGGCGGGCCGACATCGCGCTAGGGTCGGCCTCAAAGCAGCTTGGGAGGATCCATGTCGACGTTGGCGAGAAGCATGTTTGTGGCGGCCGCGGCCGCCCTTTTGGCAGGCGCGGCCCTGGCCCAGGCCAAGGCGCCGGAGGCCGAGGCGCTGATCCGCGACTACTTCAAGCTGTGGAACGCCGGCGACGCCGCGGCGATCACCAGCCGCATCTACAAGTTCGACAATCCCGCCAACCCCATGCAGAAGAAGGAAGGGCTGCAGGCCAACTTCGATAGCCTGAAGGCCAGGGGCTACGACCACTCCGAGCTCCATAATGTCGACAGCTGCCTGGCGGCCCCGGACCTTGCCCTGGTCGAGCTGAAGTTCTCCCGGCTGAAGACCGACGGCACGTTCCTGGCCAAGGATCTCACCAGCTACTACACCCTGCGCAAGCTGCCCGAGGGCTGGCGCGTCTCGGTGATGGGCGGAGGCATCTCCAAGCTGGACTGTTCGCTCCTGGCGAAACCCAAATGACGCGGCTCGGCCTCGCCATCGCCGCGGCGCTCGTCCTGGCGACGCCACTGGCCGCTCAGCCCCCGGCGGCGCCCGCCCCGGCCGCCGACCCTCTGGTCCGTGAGAACGCCACCCAGAAGATCAGTGAGCACGTCTGGGCGATTCCGGATTTCCGCACCCCCCTGGTTCCCAATGTCGGCATTGTGCGCGGAACGCGGGGGACGCTGGTCATCGACACCGGCCTTGGCGACAGGAACGGCGAGATCATCCTGCGTGAGGTCGCCAAACTCGGGCCCGCGACGCGGGAGCTTTATCTCGTCACCACCCACACTCATCCGGAACACGACCTTGGGGCCAACGCCTTCAAGGGCTTCAAGCTGATCCGCTCTAAGGATCAGGACGCGGATATCGCCGCCTCGGGCATGGGCCTGGCCAACACCTTCTCGCAGCGTTCGGCGGTGACGGCGGACCTGCTGCGCGGCATGACCTACCGGGCGGCCGACATCAGCTTCGACAAGGAGCATGTCCTGGACCTGGGCGGGGTGCGCGTCCGCATCATGGCCATGGGCCGCAATCACACCCTGGGCGATACCGCGACCTTCGTGGAAGGCGACGCCGTGCTGTTTTCCGGCGATGTCACCATGGCGATCCAGCCGAATCCGGCCCAGGGATCGACTCTCGCCACCTGGCTGGCGAGCCAGGACCGGTTCGAGGCCCTCAAGCCCAAACACGTCATCGGCGCCCATGCGGCGCTGGGCGGACCCGAGCAGATCGCCGGCTACAAGACCTATTTCAACCTGGTCCGCACCCGCGCGGCCGCCCTCAAGCGCGAGGGCAAGACCCAGGCGGAGGCGACCACGGCGATCCAGGCCGAACTGCGCGACCGCTATCCGGACGCCAACAGGCTGGCGGGCGCGGTGCGCATCGCCTGGGCCGACCTGCCCTGACCGGACGGCCCCTGGCATGACCCTGATCCCAACACTTAGGGTCGCCAACATGAGGCGCAGTGTCGAGTTCTATACCCAGGTCCTCGACTTCCGGTGTCTGGACGACGATTTCGGCGATCCGGCGCATTGCGTGCTCAAGCGCAAGGGCCGTGAACTGCACCTGTCGAGCCATGCCGGCGACGGGGCGTTTGGCCAGGCGGTCGTGGTCCTGGAGCGCAATGTAGACCGCCTCTTCAAGTCATTCGTAGAACGCGGCCTGAGGCCTCCCACCGGCGGCGTCTCCCCTGTCGAGGAAGGGCCGGTCGACCAGAGCTGGGGAACGCGCGAGTTCTATGTTCGGGATCCGGACGGCCATTGCCTCCGGTTCACTCGCCGCTAGTGTGACCGCCATGAACTTTGAACTCGACGAAGAGCACCGCATGCTCAAGGACCTCGTCGCGCGTTTCGTGCGCGATGAGCTCCTGCCGCTGGAGCCCAAGATCCTGGCCCGCGAGGCGGTGGGCGAAAGCTCGTCTATGACCAAGGAAGAGCGCGAGCGGGTCGATAAAGTCTCCCGCGACATGGGGCTCTGGGGCCTGGATGCGCCGGAAGAACTGGGCGGCATGGACCTTCCGACCGTCGCCATGGTCGGGGTCAATGAGGAGATGGGCAAGACCGTCGTCCCCTACTACCTGCCGCCGGACAGCCCGAATCTTAGGATGCTGGCCGCCACGGTCACGGACCAGCAGCGCGAGCAGTATCTGGCGCCCTACGTCCGGGGTGAAACGATCAGCGCCATCGGCATCTCCGAACCGGGCGCCGGCGCCGACCCCGCCGGCATGATCACCCGCGCGGTGCGCGACGGGGACGACTGGGTGATCAACGGCCGCAAAATCTGGACCTCCCGCGCCGCCGAGGCCGACTTCACCATCGTCATGGCGGTGACCGACAAGGAGAAGGGCGCGCGGGGCGGCATCTCCGCATTCCTGGTCGACCGCGACGTTCCCGGCTTCCACGTGCTGCGCAAGATCCCCATGATCGGCGGCGCCAACACCTATGAGGTGGCTCTAGAGGATTGCCGCGTTCCGGCGGAAAAACTGCTCGGCGTCGAGGGCCAGGGGTTCGCCCCCATGCAGCTTCGCCTCGGCACCCGCCGCCTGCAGATGGCCGCCTGGTGCATCGGCATCGCGCAACGGGCGCTCGACATGCTGATCGAGTTCGCCCCAACCCGCGTCACCTTCGGCGCGCCGCTGTCCGACCGACAGGCCGTCCAGTGGTGGATCGCGGATGCGGCGATGAAAATCCACGCCGCCCGCCTGATGACCTACGAGGCCGCCTGGAAGCTCGACAAGGGAAGCCAGGCCCGCAACGAGATCTCCATGGTCAAGGTGTTCGCCACCGAAATGGCCTGGGAGGTCGTCGACCACGTCATGCAGGCCCACGGCGCCATGGGCATGACCAAGGAACTGCCGCTGCACATGATGGCCAGCCAGGTACGCAACATGCGCATCTATGACGGCCCCTCCGAGGTCCACCGCATGGTGGTCGCCCGCAATCTGCTTGGGAAACGCTAGGATGAGTGAAGTCACCGTCGCCCGAGATGGCCACGTCGCTATCGTCGAGTTCAATCGCCCGCCGAACAACCACGTTTCGGTGCCATCCATGGCGGCGCTCGCCGATGCGCTTGAGGCCCTCGATGCCGATGCTGAAATCCGCGCCACGATCCTCTGCACCGCGGGCAAGAATTTCTGCGCCGGAGCCGATTTCCAGACGCCTGGCGAGAAGACCATTTCGGTGGGCGATCTCTACGTCCAGGCGGTGCGCCTGTTCTCGGTGAAGAAGCCGATTGTGGCGGCGGTGCAGGGCGCCGCGGTGGGGGCTGGCCTGGGCCTGGCTCTCGTCGCCGACTTCCGCGTGGCGGCCGAGGACGCCAAGTTTTCCGCCAACTTCACCAAGCTCGGCTTCCATCCTGGCTTTGGCCTGACCTACACCCTGCCCCGCCTCGTGGGGGTCCAGCGCGCCCACCTGATGCACCTTACCGGCCGCCGGATCAAAGCTGACGAAGCTGTTTCCTGGGGCCTCGCCGACGCCGTCGCCCCGGTCGCAGAGGTCCGCGGCGCGGCCCTGGCTCTGGCTCGGGAACTGGCCGAAAACGCCCCGCTCGCGGTGCAGGCCACCCGCCAGACCCTGCGCACGGGCCTGGCCGCCGCCGTGAAAGCCCAGACCGACATTGAGCTGAAAGAGCAAACCTGGCTTCGCCAAACCGAGGACTTCGCCGAGGGCGTCCGCTCGGTGAACGAACGCCGGCCGGGGAATTTCCAGGGACGATAGGGCGACGCCGAACAAGTGTTTGACTTGGCCGCCCGCTCGCGGCCTATGAGCCCAAACGCGAAGAAGGAAACGTCGCCATGGGAAGGCTTTCGGGCAAGGTTGCGCTGATCAGCGGCGCAGGGAGCGGCATTGGCCGGGCGAGCGCCAAGCTGTTCGCCTCTGAAGGCGCCTCCGTGGTCGCCACCGACCTTTCGGCGGGCGTCGAGGAGACGGTGCGAGAAATCCATGCGGCCGGCGGCAAGGCCATCTCCCTCAACGGCGACGCGGGCAATGAGGACGATGTCATCAAATGGGTCGCCACCGCCGTGAGTGAATACGGCCGCCTCGACATCGCCTGGGCCAACGCGGGCGTGTCGTCCGGCGCCATGGGCTTCCGCTCCTTCCTGGAACAAACGCCTGAGGACTGGTCGACCCTGCTGCGCGTCAACCTCATCGGGCCCTTCCTGATGATCAAGCACGCCGCCCAGGCGATGATCCCCAACGGCAAGGGCTCGATCATCTGCACTGCATCGGTCGCGGGACTGCGCTATGGCGCCGGCCCTGCCCCCTATTCGGCGTCAAAGGCCGGGGTGATCAACCTCGTCCAGACCGCATCTCAGGAACTCTTCGGCACCGGCATTCGGGTCAACGGCATCTGCCCCGGCCTCATCGAGACCGGCATGACCAAGAGCGTCTACGACCGCGCCAGAGCCAAGGGCACCGAAGGTAAGATCGGCCAGCTCAACCCCCTGCAACGCGGGGGCGAACCCATCGAGATCGCCAACGCCGCCCTGTTCCTGGCCTCCGACGAGGCGAGCTATGTGAACGGTCAGGCCTATGTGGTCGACGGCGGGCTTTCGAGTTCGCACCCGGTCGCCGGACGCGGGCCTCTGCGGTTCCCCGGCGCTTAAGGCGCGTTCGGGTAGTTGAGCCAAAGCTCGTTGCCGTCCGGATCCTTGACCACGACGAGGCGATAGCCCCACTGGCCCTCATGGACCTCGGCTCCGCGGGCCTCGAAGTCGGCCTTGGCGGCGTCAATGGCGGCGGTCTCGGCCGCAAAGCGCACGACGGCGGGCGTGTCGTCGGTCAGGCCGGGCGGATTGAGCGAGATAAAGATGACGCTCGACCCGGCTTTTTGGGGCCACTGCTCGGTGAGGATCAGTTCGGTCCCGGCCCGGCTGACCTGAGCGATCAGCAGGCGCCCCTCCTCCTCGTAGCGCCACGCCTGGGTGAAGCCGAACGTCTCGACATAGAAGGCAAGCGACGCCTGAGCATCACGGACGAAGACCAGGGGCCGGGCGAACCACTCAGTCACTTCCCGGCAAACTCTACCACCTGGCGGGCCACCAGGGCGATCCGCGCCTGATCCTGTTCATGCGGCGCCCCGACATTGAGGCAGACCCCGAGAGGGGTTGGCCAGCCGCGCAGGGAATGGACGATGGCGCGCAGGGCCGCCAGGGCGCCGGCCGCCCCCTGCGATCCCTCGGCGGTGACGATCAGGCCCACCGCCCGGCCGTCGAGATAGGGCCGCTCGTCGGCGCGCAAATCCTCCAGGCCGTCGAGGGCGTTCTTGACCAGCCCTGAGATCGAGCCGTGATAGCCGGGGCTGGCGATGATCAGGCCGTCGGCGGCGCGCACCGCCTCGACAAGATCACCCCGCGACGACCGGCCGCCCTCGTCCTGCGGATCATAGATCGGCTGGCCGACAAGTTCCGCCCCGCCGAACAGGCGTGTCTCCGCGCCCAGGAGGGCCGCCTGCGAAAGGGCGGCGCGCAGGGCAAGCTCGGTCTGGGACCCGGCCCTGGTGGTGCCGCCGATACCAACGATCAGCAATCAGGCCGCCTTTTCATCTTCGAAGAGCTTCTTGAGCTCGTTCTTCATGATCTTGCCGTTGGCGTTGCGCGGCAAGGTCTCGTGCCAGAAGACGATCTTCACCGGCACCTTGAAGGCCGCCAGGCGATCAGCGACGAAGGCGCGCAGCTCGGCCTCGGAGGCCTCCGCGCCAGGCTTCAGGGTGACGACGGCCGCCGGCTCCTCGCCCAGGGTCTTGTGCGGGATGCCGACCAGGGCCGCGTCCATCACCGCCGGATGGTCGTAGAGACAGTTCTCGACCTCGATGCAGTAGATGTTCTCGCCGCCGCGGATCAGCATGTCCTTGGCGCGGTCGACGATGCTCAGGTAGCGCTGTTCGTCCATCAC
>DGYN01000084.1:21725-29674 GCA_002398405.1 Caulobacteraceae bacterium UBA5005 | reverse complement strand
CAGGGTGGGGGAGTCTGAGGACAACCACAGACGCTGATGAGTGGCCTCGCCACTTCCCCACCCGTCTCGGCTCCGCCGATCCACCCTCCCCATAAAGGGGAGGGAAAACCTGCTACTGCCCGCCGCCGGCCATGAAATCGTAGACGTCGGCGGGGCCGATGACGCTGATGGCGATCTTGTCGTCGGAGATCTGGATCTCGCCCCGCGCCACGGGATGGTTGTTGGCCAGGATCCAGACGCTGTCGTTGACCCGGGCGTCGAGCGGGATCACCGCGCCCCGGCCCATGCGCAGGAGTTGCTGCATTGGCAGCTGCGCCCGGCCCAGTACGACCGAGATTTCGACGCTGACGGCATTGACCTGACTCACGGCGCACTCACTTGAAGGACCACTAAGGCGCTAGAGTGCTCCCAACATGCTTGACCGGTCGTTAAATACCCCCGCCCATCTGCGCCGCGCCGATAATGAACCCGTCGAGTGGCGAGTCGCGCCCGGCTACGTCCCCTACTCCGAAGCCGTGGCCTTCATGGAGGAACGCGCCGCCCTGATCGCGGACGGCGCGGCAGGCGAACTGGTCTGGCTGGTGGAGCATCCGCCGCTCTACACCGCCGGGGTATCGGCCAAGGAAAGCGACCTGATAGACAGCACTCTTTTTCCTGTTTTTACAACAGGTCGTGGCGGACAATTCACCTACCATGGCCCAGGCCAGCGAGTCGCTTACGTAATGCTGGACCTATCCGCCCGCAGGAAGGATGTCCGCGCCTTTGTCCAGGCGCTGGAGGCCTGGGTCATCGGGGCGCTGGCCCAATTCAATGTCGCCGGCGAGATCCGCGAGGGCCGCGTCGGCGTCTGGGTGGCGCGCAAATCGCCCGGCTTTTCCCGCGAGGACAAGATCGCCGCCATCGGCGTGAAGTTGCGCCGCTGGGTCTCGTTCCACGGGATCAGCCTGAATGTGGAGCCCAACCTTGCCCACTACGCCGGCATCGTCCCCTGCGGCCAGACCGAGCATGGGGTCACCAGCCTGGTCGACCTGGGCCTGCCTGTGACGATGGATGAGGCGGACGAAGCCTTGAAAGCGGCGTTTGAACCGGTGTTCGGCCCGATTGCGGCTTAGGCGAACACCTCACCGGGGGCCGGGTCCTTGGGGGAAGGTCCATACTTGTTGGGGCCGGGCGTGCCGTCGAGAATCCCCAAGTTCACCAGCCACCAGACGAAGACGCCCAGCATCGCCAGAAGGTTGATGAACGGTATGATCGCCAGAACATAGGTTCCCACGAACAACATCACCCACCAGCCCGATTGATCGCGGTCGTGCAGACGCTTCACGCAGATCGCGAGTTGCGGCCAGATCAGCGCCAGCTGAACAAGCATGCTGATGCCGAAGACCGGGAGAAGCGGCGCCATCAAACCCATGATCACGGCCGGGTCTTCCGTCGTTTCAAGGGTGTCCGCCTGGGCGACCAGCGCCATGAATGGGCCCCAGGCGGCGATCATCAACAGTACGCTGACCGCAATGCTGAAGCCCCAGATGATCAGGGTGCAGATCCAGAAATCCTGGCGGCGCATGCGCCCCTGGAATGAAAACATCTTCTCAGCGAACGTCATTGGTCCCTCCCCAGAGGAGGGCACGCTACGACGAAGATTGCGCGGACGGCAACTAGGCCGGAGCGGTGCGCAGGGGGTTTTCGCCAAACCGGTTGGCGCCCTGCTCGCCCGAAAGGGCGCCGCACTCCACCGCCGTCCAGATCAGGACCAGAAGAAAGAGGAAGTCGAACGGCCCGTCCGGATAGGGCCACAGGCCAATCAGGGCGCTGATGATCAGGGCGGTGTACCAGCCCGACTTGCCGCGATCGTGCAGCCGCTTGGAAAGCACGCAGACCGCGGCATAGATCAGAATGGGATAGACGATCCACCCGGTCAGCAGGCGAAGAGTCACATTGGTGAGCGCCTCATAGACGATAAGCAGCAGGAACAGCACCCCGGCCGCGCCCAGGAATATGCTGCGCGACAGCCTCCCCTCGGCGGAGACGAACAGGGTTTTCAGATCCACATGACCGTGCATGACGACTCGGAGACTGTCAGCCGGACCCGGTCAGTTCAAGCAGGACGCGGAATGAGGGTGAACTGGGGCCGCGCCGGATCCGTGCCATAGCGGTTCGCCCCTGCCGTCCCCCGCATGACGCCCAGGTTGATGATCATCCAGGCATTGCCGATCACCGGCAGGAAGGAGAGCAGGATCCACCAGCCCGACTGATCACGGTCGTGCAGCCGCTTGGCGCAAACCGCGAGGTTCGGCCACATGAAGAACGCGATGACGGCGATCTGCAGGCCAAGAGCGCGCGGGTCTGAGCGGTCAGCGACATCAATGTTGAGAAGCGCGCCCGCCAGGCCGGCGGCAGTCACCATGACCGCGAATACAAGCGTGCTGTAGAGCCAGAAATCTGACCGCCGAAGCCGGCCCTTGAAACTGAACAGAGACTGGTACGCCGACATCGCGGACCAAACGCGCCGCGGCAAAGATGGTTTCCTTGCGAGCCTCTGCAACCGGTGCGACAGTGGTAGTCGAGCCAAGCTTGGGGGGAGCAGGGTGGGACGCCTAACGAAATTCACCTTCCGTCCACGGCGCGCTTAGCCGTGCAGGCGGCTTCGCGAAAAACGACCAAGAGGATCCGGCGGACGCCCTCGCCCTCCTCGGCCCCGCTGAAGAGCGGCAGGGCCCTGGACGCGTTACTTGCGGCGATCGCCGCCTTGAGCCTGGCGGGCGTGACCTATGGGCTGGCCTTCGACAAATCGGTTCGTCACGACCCCTACTCCCCTGTTCCCGGCGTCTTGGACTGGTTCCTCAACCGGCAACCCTCGCCCGACCTGGTTGAAACGCCGGTCGTGCCCATGGGCGTCCAGGGCGAACTGACCTGGCGGCCGGACAAGACCGACTGGGTCTGGCCGCAAACGATCCTGCCCCCCCGCGAATTCCCGGTCGCCCGCGGTACTTTCGCGGAAACCGTCGTGGCGAACTGCGCCAATCCGGGCGACTTCTGCCGCGCGGACGGGGGAGGAACGGCTCCTTTGGCGACGGCGCCCGAGCAGCGCAGTCTGGATGAAATGAAGAAGGGACCGTTGACCCCTCCGGTCCAACAGGCGCCTCCGACACCACAGGTTCAAACGGCGGACAGGCCCGGTCAGTTTGTCGCCGACCTCCTGAAGCAGGTGAAGGAACGGCCCTCAGGCCTTCCCACACCAACAGCAGCAGCAGCCTGCGATAGAGACGGTGAGATTTGCATCATCACCGCCGCCAAGTACGGCAGCCTGCTGTGGAGCAAGAGCGACGGCGCCGATCCCGATCCCCTGGCGCGCCGGCTATTGCCCAATCCGCCCCCTACGATCCATGTCCATGACGGCTCCTTGATTATCGATGCATCGATCGCCAACCAGTCCCGCAACCTCACCGAACAGCTTTTCGGAACGGATAGAAACGTCCGGATTGAGCCTGGGGCCGCCGCAACCGGCGCCATTCAGCCCCATCTCGATGGCCTCTGGTTCCGGGTCGACGGCCAGCTCTATCGGCGTGGATCGCCGGGAATGGACGCCGAAGCGCTCATGCTCGAGCCCGACATTCAGCCGTTCGTCGAGCGGGCGTACTGCTACGCCGGGCAAAGCCGGTTTCTTGAAGCCATTCCTGCCAAGGTCAGCCGCTGCTTCATACTCGCGCCGGGCGGCGTGGTGACGGCGCAGATGGAGTCGGGACCGGGGCCTGTGATTTGGGAGTCGGTTAATTACCAGGAAATTCCGGGGGTTCGGTCAGTCTTCTTCACGAATTGGGATATCGGCTGGGCTGCGGCGCCGCGCCCGGGCGGCGGGCACCCCCGCCTGTTCAAGACCACCAACGGGGGGCTCTATTGGCTGGAGTATGACTATGCTGAAGCGCCGGCGCCCTGGGTGCTCTTTCTCGCTTTCCCTGCTCTGATCGTCACCGGCGGAATCCTGGCCATACGCCTGGCCCGCCATCGCCGCCGCGCGCGGGCGCCGCAGACGGGCGTCGAAGGCGTGGCGGTCGCCGACGAGCCGATCGGCTGGGATGAACCCGATGTACTGGGCCTCAAACCCATCGCGCTCGCCCTTTCGCGTTTCATGCGCAACGCCAACACCAAGCCACCCTTGGTGGTCGCGGTCAGCGGACCGTGGGGATCGGGCAAAAGCTCGCTGATGAACCTCATCTATGAAGACCTGAGGCAGCGGGGCATCCGGCCTGTCCGGTTCAACGCCTGGCATCATCAGAAGGAAAGCCACCTGCTGGCCGCCCTCCTCGCCAACATTCGCGCCCAGGCCGTGCCCTCGTTCTGGACGCTCTCCGGTCTGAGCTACCGTACGCGGCTCCTGCAGCACCGGGCCGGCGACCTATTCAACGCCGCCGTGCTGCTCGGTCTGCTAGGCGGTATCACCGGCTTGTTGCTGGCGGTCTTCGGTCCGGACGTTTCCGCGAAAATTCCAGAGCTCAACCCGCTCAAGGCGGGGGGCGCGTTGGCCGCGGTGGCCTCCGCGGGCGCCATCGCGTGGGGCTGGCTTGGCCGGGCGGGCGTTGATCCGGCGAAGCTCCTCTCGAGCCTTCGCCCCAACGCCAGCCGAGCGGATATCGAAGCTCAGCTCAGTTTCCGGTTCCAGTTCGCCAAGGAGTTTGGAAGCGCGGCCAAGGCGCTTCGCGTGGGCGGGGACTCCGGGCTGGTCATTTTCATCGATGATCTCGACCGATGCTCGCCGGAAAGCCTGGGGGAGATACTGGAGGCGATCAACTTCCTCGCCACCACGGGCCTGTGTTTCATCTTCCTGGGCATGGCGGAAAAGCGGGTGGAGGAAATCCTCGCCAAACGCCTCAATACGACCCAGGACGCGGAAGCCTATCTGCGCAAACTGATCAACATTGTCGTCCCGGTCCCGCCGAGCACCGCCGAGACCACGGCCGCCATGGCGGCGGGACGACCGCCCGTGGAGGAGGAGGCTAACGCCCGAAAGGTGCGCCCTTGGCTGACGGCGCTGCGCAAAATCCTGCGGGCCGCTCCGGACTATGTTGTCCCTATCACCCTTGCCTTGAGCCTCGCGATGATCGCAGTCATCGCCCTGCCATCGGTGGAGCCCAAAGCGCCGGCGGTGGACCCCGCCAACACGCCCTCGGCGGCTGCGACCGCCTCGTCCCAAGCGTCGGCGCCAAGCCCGGCCCCGGCAATCTCGCCTCCCCCCACAATAGACCTGCGGATTACAGAAGAGGTCAGCGCGCCTGAGGCGCCGAAGGGCCTTGCCCCCGCATGGCTGATGCAAACAGCGCGCGTCTTGCCGATTGGGCTGGCGCTACTTTTCACCCTCATCTTCGCGCTGAGGCGGCTGGTGGTCGCGCCCCATGACGAGGTGAAGGATTCAGAGGACTACGAACGCGCCGTGGCGATCTGGCATCCGGTCGCCTTCTCGCTCGACCCCACGCCCCGTGGGGTCAAACGCCACCAGAACCAGCTTCGACTAGCGGCCATGCAACTGCGCCCGGTCCAGGATCCGCCGGATGCACTAGCTCGCTGGCTGGGTGACAGCGACATGCCCGCGCCGGCCAGTTCTTTGTCTGACGCCCAACTCGTGGCCTTGGGGACGCTGGACCTCCTTGGGCCGGACGCCATCGACGCCGCCGTGCAAGGCCGGTTGTCGACCTGGAAGCCTAGTAAGGACCGGCAAGACATAGAGCCCACCCTGGCGGGTCAGGCCCTCGAGGTCTTCAAGGCGCAATTTGGCTGGCCGCCAACCCCCGAGGAGATCGAGCAGTACAAGCGCGTCTCCCGGAGCGCCCAGCTCTAGGCCGGCGGATTCCCGTATTTGTTCTCGCCCGCATCGCCCGCCAGAAGGCCGTATTCGAATAGGGCGTAGACCGCGATCACCGCCCAGACCCAGAACCCGCCTTCGACCCTGCCGGTGGCCATCAGAACCCCCGGGACAACCTGACCCACGATGTTGACCCCCAGCGTCCACAGGGCCGAGCGGCCCCGGTCGTGACCGCGCTTCACCGTGACGGCGAAGGCGGGCCAGGCGATTAAGAGCTGGAAGGCGGCGGGCAGCACCCAGACGGGCCAGGCGTCGTGAGTGATGTCCCTAAGGCCCGAGGTCAGGGCGACGCTGAACAGGACCGCCGCGATGGCAAGCGCGATGGAGCACATCCAGAACTGCCCGCGTCCCATGCGACCCTTGAGGCTGAACAGGCCGTCGATGAAAACGCCGCCTAACGAACGCTGGGCCATGGTTCCCCCCTGAAAGCGTCTCTTGTTACAGGGACGCTACAAGGGCTGGAGCTAGCCGTCACCCCCGGACTTGTTCCGGGGGCCGGAAGATGGCCCAGGCTATGAGTTTGAATTTCGCCGCGATCTGAGCGGCGGACCGTCCGGCCCCCGTGACAAGCACGGGGGTGACGTTAGCTGAACTCCACCAGCACTTCGTCCGCGGCGACACTGGCGCCGGCCTGGGCGCCGACGGCTTTGACCACCCCGTCCCGCTCGGCCCGGATGATGTTCTGCATCTTCATCGCCTCGATGATGCAGACCTGTTCGCCTTCCTTGACCTCGTCGCCGACCTTGACGTCCATGGCGACCACCAGGCCCGGCATGGGCGAGATGACCATCTTGGAGGTGTCGGCGGCCTGCTTCTCCGGCAGGCGCTCGTGCAGTTCGGCCGACAGGGGGGTGAGAACCAGGACCTGGCGTTTTGCGGCCCGGTGGCGGACGACGAAGCCCTCGGCGGCCGGTTTGACCTCGACGGTGAAGGGGGTCTTGTCCAGGCGGCCCGCGAAGGTCGGTTTGCCCGGGCGCCAGTCGATGTCCGACAGGTTCAGCTTGCGCTCGCCGTCCAGGGTGATGGTCAGGGCGCCGCCGTCGTGGGCTTTCACCGTCACGGCCCGGTGGGTCTGTTTGTCCAGGAACACCCGCCAGTCGTCGCGCGGCGTCTGGCCGGTGCGGGTCGACTGCACCCGGTGCATGGCCACCGCCACCGCCGTCATGACGTCGGTCTGAAAGGCGGTGGGATCGACGCCCGCGAAACCGTCCGGGAATTCGTCCTTGATGTAGGTGGTCGACAGGTTCCCCGACTTGAACCGTTCCTGGTCCATGACCGCGGCCAGGAAGGCGACGTTGTGGCCGACGCCCTCGATGTGGAAGTCCTCCAGCGCCCGGCCCATGCCGGCGATGGCCGCCTCGCGAGTCTCCGCCCAGGTGCAGAGCTTTGAGATCATCGGGTCGTAGTACATCGAGATCTCGTCGCCCTCGGCGACGCCCGCGTCGTTGCGGACGACATAGCCGTCGTACTGCCCTTCCTTCGGCGGGTTGTAGCGGACCAGGCGCCCGATCGAGGGCAGGAACTTGCGGTAGGGATCCTCGGCGTAGATGCGGCTTTCGATCGCCCAGCCCTTGATCTTCAGGTCGCCCTGCTTGACCGGCAGCTTTTCGCCGTAAGCCGAGCGGATCATCAGTTCCACAAGATCAAGCCCGGTGATCAGCTCGGTCACCGGATGCTCAACCTGCAACCGGGTGTTCATTTCCAGGAAGAAGAACGACTTGTCCTGGCCTGCGACGAACTCGACCGTCCCCGCGCTGTCATATCCGACGGCCTTGGCCAGCGCGACGGCCTGCTCGCCCATAGCCTTGCGGGTTTTCTCATCGAGGAGCGGCGATGGCGCCTCTTCGATGACCTTCTGGTTGCGGCGCTGGATCGAGCATTCGCGCTCGAACAGATAGAGGACCTCGCCGTGCTTATCGCCCATCACCTGGATTTCCACGTGGCGGGGCGAGGTGATGAATTTTTCGATGAAGATGCGGTCGTCGCCGAAGCTGGCCTTGGCCTCGGCGCGCACTGCCGGGAAGCCGTCCTCGACGTCCTCATCGCTATAGGCGACCCGGATGCCCTTACCACCGCCGCCGGCGGAGGCCTTGAT
>DGYN01000084.1:17292-21435 GCA_002398405.1 Caulobacteraceae bacterium UBA5005 | reverse complement strand
ATCATCACCGGATAGCCGATCTCCTTGGAGATCTTGATGGCGTGGGCGGTGTCGGCGATCTCGCCCACGTGACCGGGGACCACCGAGACGCCGGCCCGTAGGGCGGCGAGCTTGCTCTCGATCTTGTCGCCCATGGCGCTGATGGCGCCGGGGTTGGGGCCGATGAAGACGATGCCCTCGTCGGCGCAGCGCTGCGCAAAGCCCGCGTTCTCCGACAGAAAGCCAAAGCCCGGGTGCACGGCCTGAGCCCCCGTCTGCTTGCAGGCGTCGATGATCTTGTCGGCGACGAGGTAGGATTGCGCGGCGGGCGGCGGGCCGATGAACACGCTCTCGTCCGCCATTTCGACGGCCAGGCTGTCGGAGTCGGCCTCCGAATAGACGACGACCGTCTTGATACCCATGCGGCGGCAGGTCTTGATGACCCGGACGGCGATCTCACCGCGGTTGGCGATCAGGATTTTCGAGAACATATGGTCCTAAGTCCGGGACTAAGCATTACCTTGGCGAGTTACCCGCCGCACCCCCGCTTGGCAATCAAGAAGGCCCTTCCATGCGCTCCCCTTCCGGTTTTGACCTGACGCCGCCAAGCCCTTCGGAGCGGGAACAGATCGAGGGCAGCCTCTCGGCCGAGGAAGCGGAAGTCCTGCTGCACCACGGGACCGAGGCCCCCTTCTGCGGCGGCCTGCTGGGCCAGAAGGAGGACGGCGTCTATTGCTGCCGCCTCTGTTCCCTGCCCCTCTTCAAGCAGCAGACCAAGTTCGAGAGCGGCACCGGCTGGCCCAGCTTCTATGCGCCGTTCGATGAGGCCCATGTCGCCGCCATTGAGGACACGAGCTACGGCATGCGGCGTATCGAAACCCGCTGCGCCCGCTGCGACAGCCACCAGGGCCATGTGTTTCCTGACGGGCCGCCGCCGACGCGACTGCGGTACTGCATCAATTCGGTGAGCCTGGAGTTTGTGAAAATGGGGGAGCCGTCGCCGGATCGGCTATCGAGAGGGGATACGCTTTAGCGAAGGGTGCGTTGAAAACGATCTCATAGAAGCGGGTCGCGACCCCCTCTGTCCCGAAGTCGTTGTCGGTGACCAGCAGCAAGGAGCGGTCTGAGGTGATGGCCATGCCCTCAAGATCGGGAGCCACCTCAGGCGCATAGTCGGTGTTGAAGAGCAGGGTCTTTTGCAGATCCGGGCCCGCGTTCAGATCGACGCGATAGATTTTCGCGGTGGCCGAGATGCGCTCCAGGACCAGCAGAACCCCCTCGCCGAGGCAGGCGATCTCGCAGACTTTCAGGTCGTCGGCAAAGACCTCTCCGGCTGCCGCGTCGCGGGCGAAGAAGTTGTGGTTGTCGAAGTCGTAGAAGTGCTCGGCCACCAGGACGCCGGTTTCGATATCCACGGTCCAAAACCGCAGGCGGGTCTCGCCCTCGATGGGGCTTTGCAGGACAAGGTGCAGGCGCTTCTCGTCCGGGGAGACGGCCATGGCTTCCAGGCCGCGGTTCTGCCGGCGCCGCCCGGCCATTGCGGGCAGGCAGGCGGTCGCTGGCGGATCGGTCTGGAGCGTCGACCCGTGCGGGGTCCAGCGCGCGGTCACCGTTCCGTCCGCCGCGACCTTCATCACCGAGGGGCCGTATTCCTCGGCCACCAGAAAGGTCCCGTCGGAGAGGGCCGCGATCGCCTCGGTGTCGGCGCCGCAGGGATCGGGATCGAGCGGCGCGCCGTCCAGGGAGAAAGCCGGCTCCATGCCTGCCTCAACCGCCCCTGGCAGGGGAAGGCCCGTGAGGGGGCGGCCCGAAGGCGTCTTCAAGGGGAAGGCGTGGACCAGTTCGATGCGGTCGCCGACCTTCTTCAATTCGACGATGGTGGGCCCAAGGTCGGGCCGCGGAATGACCTTCAGGCCTTTGATATGTTTGTGCGTCTTGAAGTGGTCGAGGCCGAAATCGCGCACCGCCGCTTTCATCTTGATGTTGGCGCCGCGGTCGCTCATGGCGAAAAGCGTCCCGTCAGCGCGGCAGGTGAGGCCCGATCCCAGGCCAAGGGTGATTGAGAGCTTGCCGCGCGGCGTCGCCACCTCGGCCAGCGGATGGTCGTCCCAGGAAAGGGCGCGGACGGTCCAGTCCTTGGTCAGAGCTTGCTCCTGCAGCCGTCGGCGAATTTCTTGATGTCGGCCTTCTCGCCGGCGGTGACGGCGTCCATGACGAAGGGCGCTTCCTCGCCGTAGATCCGAGCCATCCGTCCGGTCTTGAGGAACTCGGCCAGGACGGCGTCCTTCTCGGGTACTTCGCCGTTCAGCGTCCATTCGCCGGAGGGATCCTCCGGCTTGGCCGGGCGCACGGGGTAGACGGCGTTGAGGGTCCCGCTTCCAACCTTCACCTGGATGGGCGGCGATCCCTTGCGGAAGAAGGCGAAGTTCACCCCCGGCGAGGATGGCTCACAGCGGAACACCACATCGATGAGGGCCCCGCCCTGGGCGCCGAAGGCCAGCAGGTGCCCGTCGCCGCCGCTGTAGCCCCACTGATAGTCCACCGTCTGGGAGACGGGCTCGCCCGCCTCCGTGCCAAGCGTTGCCGGGCCCGCATAGGGCACGGGCGGCGGCGGGGCTTCGGCAGCCTCCTCGGGCTGACCGCAGGCGGCAGCAAGAAGGACAAGACACAGGGCTGGCACGGCCTTCATCGGGAGGTTCTTAAAGCGCAATCTGGCAAGCCTTCACAAAGCTATCGAGAGCGGCGCGTTCGGCGGGTGTCTTGACCGGGACCGCGAACCACTCGCCATCCCCCTGAATCTCCAGTTGACCGGTCTTCAGGAAGGCCCGAAGCACCGGATCCGAAGTCCGCATCTTCCCAGAAGACAGCCATGCGAACTCGGAGTCCGGAACCTTGATGGCGTAGCTTTGCTGCGTGTCACCACTGAACAAGGTGGCCTTGTCGCCGTTCAACGCGACATCGATCCCTACCGTGGCGCTTCCAGGGATGCAGACAAACCCAACGGTGATGTTATCGCTCTCGTCCGGTCCATGAGCGAGATGCGCCCGTCCATTCGACTCAGCGCCGAAACCCCAAGAAAGAGGCTTCTCCTGTGCAGGCGCCGGGCTCGCATCGGTCTTTTCTACGGGCGCAGGCTGACAGGCCGCGAGCACCGTGACGGCGACTAGAGCGGAATATTGTCGTGCTTTTTCCATGGGTTGGACGCTTGTTTGCCTTTGAGACTCTTGAGCGCCCGGACGATCCGCTTGCGGGTCGAATGAGGCATGATGACATCGTCGATATAGCCACGCTGGGCGGCGACGAACGGGTTGGCGAAGCGCTGCTTATATTCGGCTTCCTTCTCCGCCAGCTTGGCGGGGTCGCCCGCGGCCTCGGCCCGGAAGATGATCTCCACCGCGCCCTTGCTGCCCATGACCGCGATCTCGGCGGTTGGCCAGGCGTAGTTCACATCGCCGCGCAGGTGCTTGGAGCTCATCACGTCATAGGCGCCGCCGTAGGCCTTGCGGGTAATCACGGTGACCTTGGGCGATGTCGCCTCGGCATAGGCGAACAGCAACTTTGCCCCGTGTTTGATCAGGCCGCCCAGCTCCTGTTTGGTCCCCGGCATGAAGCCAGGGACGTCGACCAGGGTGACGATGGGGATGGAAAAGGCGTCGCAAAAGCGCACGAACCGCGCCGCCTTTTTGGAGGCGTCGATATCGAGGACCCCCGCCAAGGCCAGGGGCTGGTTGGCGACCACGCCGACGGATGAGCCGTCCATGCGGGCGAAGCCGCAGATTATGTTTTTTGCGTAATCCGCTGAAATTTCGAAGAAGTCCGCCTCGTCTACGATTTTGAGGATCAGCTCCTTCATATCGTAGGGCTTATTGGGGTTCTGCGGGATCAGGGTATCGAGCGAGGGCTCCAGCCGCTCGGCGTCGTCATAGCTCTTGCGGCTGGGCGCGCCTTCCCGGTTCGAGCCGGGAAGGAAGTCGATCAGCCGCCGGATCTGGGTCATGGCCTCAAGATCGTTCTCGAAGGCCCCATCGGCGACGCCGGACTTGGCGGCGTGCATCTTGGCCCCGCCCAGCTCCTCGTGGCTGACGTCCTCGTTGGTGACGGTTTTCACCACGTCAGGGCCGGTAACGTACATATAGCTCGTATCCTTCACCATGAAGATGAAGT
>DGYN01000084.1:0-17117 GCA_002398405.1 Caulobacteraceae bacterium UBA5005 | reverse complement strand
AGATGAAGTCGGTCATGGCCGGGGAATAGACGTCGCCCCCGGCGCAGGGGCCCATGATGACGCTGATCTGGGGGATGACGCCGCTGGAAAGGACGTTCTCCATGAAGATGTCGGCGTAGCCGGCCAGGCTGTCGACACCCTCCTGGATGCGGGCCCCGCCGGCGTCGAACAGACCGATGACCGGCGCGCCGACGCGGGCGGCCATACGCTGGACCTTGACGATCTTCTGGGCGTGGGTGAGCGACAGGGAGCCGCCCAGCACGGTGAAATCCTTGGAGAAGACATAGACCACGCGGCCGTTGATCGTGCCCCAGCCGGTGACGACGCCATCGCCCGGAATGGTCTGTTCCGCCGACATGAAGTCATTGGGGCGCGGCATGACGAACATGTCGAACTCTTCGAACGAGCCCTCGTCGAGCAGGAGGTCGATGCGCTCCCGCGCCGACAGCTTGCCCTTGGCGTGCTGGTTGGCGATGCGCTTCTCGCCGCCGCCCATACGCGCCTGCGCGCGCCGTTTTTCGAGCTCTTCGATGATGTTCTGCACGCCTAGTCCCCAAGCTCCTTAGTCGTCATGAGGGTTAGTGCCGTGACGGTGTGATGACAAGGGTGCGACGTGGCGTCCGCGCCCCCGCCCCTGGCGCGCGCGCCGATTGCCCGCTAGCAATCGGGAGTGATGATTTTGTCTTCAGTCCTTGCCGCGCTTCTGTTGCAGGCCCCGCCCGCGCCCTTCCCCGCCGTCATCGCCCCGGCCGCCGAGGGCAAGCTGCAATGCTACCGGCCCGACCGCGCCAAGAAGACCTGCGTCTCGCTGACCGGGTACAAGGCGGCCGGGAACGGCGTTTTCGACAACGCGGCCGAGGTTTCAGTCCTGGGATCGTTTGTGATGCGCAGCACGACCAAGGTTCGCGTGGTCGGCGACCGTGTGTGCGGCCCGATGTCTCCCGCCGACATTGCCAACGCCACCATTCTGCGTGACGGCGAGCCGGAGTCCCAGGCCCAGCAGGGGCAGATCAAGGCCGTGCTGCTCGACACCATGGGCGCGACGCTCGGCAAGGAAGTCTGCACAGCCTATCTGCCGGCAGGTCCGGACCTGCTGGCCGCGGTCTATGTGGCGGGGGCGCGCACGGAGTCGTTGGATGAGAAAGTCATCTGGGTCTCGCCAGCCGACGGCTACCGGGTCGCGCCCTAGCCGAGCGCCTTGAACCACCGGTCGAGAACGATTGCTTCGGCCCGCTGCCGCGCTGTCCGTTCAGCGGCTTCCGCGTCGACACCCCACTGCTCTTCCTGGAAGGCTTCATCGAGGCGGGAAAGGTCATAGGCTTCCTCGCCGGAAAGCCTGCCCCGGACCACCGCCAAGGACAAGATGGTGGAGCCGAACAGGGCGCCGCCGAAGGCCAGGGCGGAAAGCCGGAAATCGTCGAGATCCAGCGCCAGGGCTTCGACCCGAAGGATGGTCTGTGGAGGCTGGATCTGGGGACTGATCCCGGCGGTGCGGATGAAGGAGAGCCCAAGCTCAGTCTCCGCCCAGTCGAGCACCGGGGCCCACTGCGCCTCCTGGCGCTTGACGAGAGCGGCGGGCTCGACGGCGAAATAGCAAAGCAGGTCAGAGCCGGCATACCGCGCCGCCTCCTCGGCCACCTCCCGGCGGCTCTTGGAGACCCGGTCGATGGCGGTGAAGGCGTGGCGGGTGGCGGCCATGTCCGGGAAGACGATGTAATCGCCCTGGGCTTCCCATTCGTCGGCGATCATCTGGGCCGCGGCCTTTGTCGGCGTGAGCAGGGGTGCGGTGCCGGGGGTTCTCACCGGCCGGCCGTCCAGGGTGATGCCGAAGCCGTCGTCCACCGGCTGTACGGCGACAGACTTGTAGAACCGTTTGATCCGCTGCAGGGCGTCGTTGATGCGGCTTGGACCGGCCATAAGCTCCTCAGGGAAAAGAATACAACGACGGAATGATCCGCCCGCCGCGTGCTATATAGGCGACAACCGCTGGTCAAAGGAGACGATCCCTTGGCGTTACCGGATAAAGATGCTCAAGCCGCCATAGCTGTCACCCGCTTTGGCCTGGGCGCCCGCCCGGGCGAGCTGGAAAAGGCCAAGGCCGATCCGCGTGGCTGGCTCAAGGAGCAGATCACCGCCAGCGGAGCCGAGCAGCCGAACCCGCCCCTGCCCGGTTCAGCCGAGCGGATCAGCGCCTATCGGGAATACCAGCAGGACCGGCGCGCGCAGCAGCAGATGCGCGCCGAGATGGAAAGCCAGAGTCAGGACCCCCAGGCCGTTCAGCTGGCGCGGCTCGTCCAGGCCGGCGGCCTGCAGGAAGAACTGGTCGGCAAGGCCCGCATCGCCGCCAACACCCAGGCGCCGTTCCGCGAGCGATGGGCCCTGTTCTTCGCCAATCACTTCACCGTTTCGGCCACCAAGGGCCAGGTGGTTCCCGCTGTCGGTCCCTTCGAGCGGGAGGCGATCCGCCCGCACGTATTCGGAAAGTTCGGGACCATGCTGGCCGCCTCCTCCAGCCACCCGGGGATGCTGATCTATCTGGACCAGGTGCAATCGGTGGGTCCTGGCAGCCTCGCCGCCCAGCGGCGGCGGCGGGACGCCGGCCTGAACGAGAACCTCGCCCGCGAGATTCTGGAGCTGCACACCGTCGGGGTGGGCGGCGGCTATTCCCAGGCCGATGTCACCGAGTTCGCCCGCGCCATGACCGGCTTTTCGGTCGGCGGGCCTCAGGATGGTCCCGCCCAGGCGGGCAAGTTCGTCTTCCGCCGCCAGGCCCACGAGCCCGGACCGCGCACCATCATGGGAAAACGCTATGCCGACGAAGGGTCGGGGACGGTGCTCGCCATCCTCAACGACCTCACGGCCCACCCTGCGACGGCCAAACATCTGGCCCGCAAGATCGCCTGCCATTTCGTCGCCGATAACCCGCCGCCGGCCCTGGTCGCCAAGCTGGAGTCCGCCTTCACCGGCTCCGGCGGCCAGCTGGATGCGGTGGCGCGGACCCTGATCGACGCCGACGAGGCCTGGGAGGCGGCGCCGGCCAAGTTCAAAACCCCCTATGAGCTGGTGATTTCCGGCCACCGGGCCCTGGGCGTCGCGCCGATGCGGCCGCAACAGATCGCCCAGCCGCTCAACACGTTGGGCCAGCCCGCCTTCCGCGCCCCCTCCCCCAAGGGCTGGCCTGAGGAGGCCGCCGCCTGGGCCGCACCCGACGCCATCGTCAAGCGCCTGGCCTGGTCGGAGGATTTCGCAGCCCAGGTGTCGAACGGGCCCCGTCCGCCGCTGCAGGTCGCCAAGGACGCGCTCGGATCACGGCTTCGTCCCGAGACCGCCAGCGCGATCATCGGTGCGGAAAGCCGAACCGAGGCCCTGACCATCCTTTTCATGAGCCCGGAGTTTCAACGCCGATGAGCTGCTCATTGACCCTCACCCGCCGTCTGGCCCTGGCCGCGGGCGTCTCCATCGCCTTCGCCGGCACCGCCGCCAGGGCCGCCGCCGGCCAAAAGAAACTGGTGGTGATCATTGCCCGCGGCGGCATGGACGGGCTGTCCGTCGCCCCGCCGGTCGGAGATCCGGCCTATGCGCGCCTGCGCGGCCCCATCGCCATCTCTGCCGGTGAGGCGCTGAAGCTCGACGGAACCTTCAGCCTGCATCCCAAGTTAACCGCCATCCATGCCCTGGCCCAGAGGGGCCAGGCGAGGATCGCCCCCGCTGTCGCAATCCCCGACAACGTCCGCTCCCATTTCGAAGCCCAGGACGTGCTGGAGAGCGGCGGATCGGAAGTCTACGGCACGAGCTCCGGCTGGTTGAACCGCACGCTGACCGCTCTTTCCGCCAGCCGGGTCGAAGGCCTTTCCATCGGCGCCCAGGCGCCGTTGATCCTGCGCGGGCCCGTCCAGGCCGGTTCCTGGTCTCCCGGCCGCACCAGCCGTGGCGAGCGCCTCCCGATGATCCTGGCGGACCTATACCGCAACGATCCGCTGCTCTCCCGCGCCCTGGCGTCTGGCCTCGACACCGAAGCCATGGCGCAATCCGCCGGGGCCGGCCAGATGATGGCCGGGCGCAGTCCCCAGCAAGGCCCCGGGGCCGTCGCCCAGGCCAAGGAGCTGGGCGCCACCGTCGCGCGGTTCATGACCCAGAGTGGCGGCCCTCAGGTCGTCGCCGTTTCCATCGACGGCTGGGACACCCACGCCAACCAGGGCGGGGCCGACGGCCAGCTAGCCAATCGCTTGGCCTATCTCGACGGAGCGGTGGACGGCCTGGCGACCGGACTTGGCGCGGAATGGAAGGACACGGTCGTCCTGGTGGTCACTGAATTTGGCCGCACCGCCAGGGTCAACGGCACCCGCGGCACCGACCACGGCACGGCGTCCACGGCCCTGGTGCTGGGCGGGGCCTTAAAGACCGGCGGCATCATCGGCGACTGGCCGACGCTGGCGCCAAACAGGCTCTTCGAAAGCCGCGACCTCGCCTCCACCCTCGACATCCGGGCGTTGTTCAAGGGCGTCCTGGCCGACCACATGGGCGTCGAGCGCCGGGTGCTGGATACGGCGGTCTTCCCGGATAGCGGGTCTGTCGCGCCGAAGATGGGCATCGCTTAGGATCAGCCGATGGAGCCCCTCGCCCTTGTCAAACAGGCGCAGAGCCTGCGACGCGCCGCCATCGACGGCGCCGAGGAGCGTTGGGAGGAGCGCATCCATCTGTTGACCCGCGCGGTCAGCCTGGCGCGCGCCTCTGAGGACCCCGAGGCCCTGGCCCAATCTCTGATGTCTCTTGGCCAGTTGGAGCGGGACCGCAACGATCTTGCCTCCGCCTACGAGCGGTATCGAGAGGCCTCTGCGATTTGCCGCGGCGCGACCTCGCCCCTGCTCCTGGCGCACGCCTTGCGCCACATGGCCGAGATGCGGCGCGAGGCCGGGGCGCTAGACGAGGCGAGACCGCTCTACAACGAATCATTGGCCCTTTACCTGGACAACGGCCGGCCCTTGCTCGACGTCGCCAATACCTATCGCGGCATCGCGCTTTTGCACGAGGCGACGGGTGACGCGGCCGGCGCCCGGCAGGCCTGGGCGGAGGCCGAGAGGGGTTATGAAGCCTGGCGCGGCGCTCCGGGCTAGGCCGGAACCAGGTCGAAGGCAAAGGTCAGCCGGGCGGGTTCCGAGGTGAACGGGACGGTTCCGTGCCACATGTAGCTTGGGAACAGCACCAGGCGGCCGGGTTTGGGCTCCACCAGTTTCTCCGCCGGCAGGGGTGTAGCTAAGCGCAGGCCCGGTTCGCCGAATTTCAGAAAGCCCTCCTCGCCCGTCAGCTTGGGCAACTCGACATAGCAGGCCGAGGAGAGCCATCCCGCCGGGTGGACGTGATTGTCGTGGTAGCCGCTGGAACGCAGCCGCACCGACCACATGCCCGTGTAGCGCCAGGCGCCCGTGTTGCGGCCCGCCAGGGGATGGCCGGAGGCGGCGATCTTTTCGAGGGTTTGGCGAACCGGCGGCTCCAGCGCCGCGTGGATGGCGGCGACGGCGGGGTGTTTGGCGGTGAGGATGTTGACCTGGCTTCCGCCCCGCACCGACTGGCCGAAGGGATGGGCGCGCAGCTTGTGCATGCCGTTCAGGCCGCCCGCGAGGTCGGCGAGATAGGCGGTAAGGTTTGGCCAGCCCTTGGGCGTCGCAAGCTCGGTGACATTCACCGTTCGCGCATAGTCGTAAAGCTCGCCGTAGCGGGGGTCGTCCAGCATGCGCCAGGCGGTGGCCTGCAAGGCGAGGAAGAACTGATGCTGGGGATTGCGCGCCACCAGCCGCGCCGCCCACTGGTCCGCCTGCTCCGCCTTGCCCGCCGCAATCGCCGCCTGGGCGGCCAGGGCCAGCATGTCCGTATCGTCAGGATTGGCCGCCAGGGCCTTTTCGGCGAAGGCCAGGCCCTCGGCGCCTGAGAGCCGCGCACGCGCGGCGAGCAGGCTTGGCTCGTCCGGCGCGGCCTTGAGGGCCTCATCGATCTGGGCCGGCGCGTCCGCGCCGCGGCCGATCTGGGTGAGGACCCGCGCCTTGATAATGCGCATCAGCGGCAGGCCAGGAAGCTTGGCGATGGCCTCGTCGATGGCGGCAAGGGCGGCATCAGCCTCGCCCGTCCGCATCCAGACCAGTTCGGCCAGATCGAGGTGGACCTGCGGCTGGCGGGGGTCCTCGGCCAGGAGGTTGCGCAGAGTGGTTTCGGCATCATCCAGGCGCCCGCTTTCGTGCTGGGCGCGGGCGTGGGTGGCGCGCAGGCCAAACCCTGCCTTGGGATCGGCGGCGAGCGGCGTCGTCGCTTGCAGGGCCTCAGTGGCGCGACCTTGATCCAGCAGGAGGAGCGAGAGCCCCGCCGCCGCCGGGGCGTAACGGCGGTTGACGGCCAGCGCTGCGCGGAAGGCGCGCTCAGCCTCCTTGACCCGGCCCAGGGACTCCAAAAAGGCGGCGTATTCGGCGTGGCAGGCCGGGTTCTTCTTGTCGGCGGCGATGGCGGCGCGGAAGGCCTCCTCCGCCCGCGCGGCGGCGCCCAACATGCGGTAGCTCATGGCCAGCAGGCGCAGGGCCTCAGGGTTCTTCGGCTCGCGGGCCAGCAGGGGCGCCAGCAGGCTCTGCGCGCCGGCCGGATCTCCCAGCCGCATACGGTCGACCGCGCCTTTCAGGGCGCTCATCGGCGGCTCCGGAAAGGTTCGGCCTCAGCCTCGTCAGCCGAGAAGCCGAACCGCTCGAACCCGGCTTTCATTTCGGGACTGATCGGCGCCTCGATGATCAGCCGGCCCGCCGAAGGGTGCGGCAGTTCGATCCGCCGGGCGTGCAGCTGCAGCTTCAGGCCCACGGAAATCGCATTGGAGGACTGATCGGAATATTTGGGATCGCCCAGGATCGGATGGCCGATGGCCAGCATGTGGGCCCGCAGCTGATGGGTGCGGCCGGTATGGGGCCGAAGCGCCATGAAGCTGACCCGGTGGGCGGCGCGGGACAGGGTGACGTATTCGGTCTCGGCCGGATCGGCGCGGGGGTCGTTGCGGTCGGCGGGGACAACCATTTCGCGGTCGCCGACGCCCTTTTTGACCAGGGGTATCTCGATCGTTCCGTTCGGCGGTTTCAGGGCCCCGGTGACGATGGCCCAATAGGTCTTCATGGCCCGCCGCTTGGCGAAGGCGCCGGAGAGTTTGGCCGCCGCGCCGGGAGTTTTGCCGAGCAGCAGGACGCCTGAGGTGTCGCGGTCCAGGCGATGCACCAGCCGGGGCCGGTCCAGCCCCTCGCCCCAGGCGCTGAGCAGGCGGTCGACGTGCTGCGTGGTCTTGGTTCCGCCCTGGACGGCGAGGCCCACGGGCTTGTTCAAGGCCAGCACCTCCTCGTCTTCGTAGAGCACAAGACTGCGGGCGAAGGCGGCGTCGCGGGATGAGAGGGTCTTTTTCTCCCCGGGGTCGGGCGCGTCGGGCAGAGGCGGCACGCGGATCTGCGATCCCGCCACCAGGCGATCCTCCGGCTTAGCCCGGCCGCCATCGACGCGGATCTGGCCGGAGCGGGCGAGTTTCTGGACCTGGATGTGGGAAAGGTGCGGCCAGCGGCGCTTGAACCAGCGGTCCAGGCGGACGCCATCCTCGCCGGCGTCGACGGTGAGAGTGCGGACTTCCCTCATGCGAAGGCCCGCCGGGCCGCCATCAGCCCGAGGAACAGGGCGGCGATCGAGAGGACGACGCTGGTCATGCTGTAGGCCGCCGCCTGGCCAAATTCCCGGCGCTCGATCATCAGGGCGGTCTCCAGGGAATAGGCTGAGAAGGTGGTGAAGCCGCCCAGCACCCCGACGCCGAGCAAGACCCGCCACCGCACCTGCCCTGCGCCGCCCGCATGGGCAAGCCATCCGGCGAGGAAGCCCATGGCAAGGCCGCCAACGACATTGGCGGTGAAGGTGCCCAGCGGCCAGGTCTGGCCCGGGCGCGCGAGCGCGAGGCTCAGGCCGTAGCGGGCCACCGAGCCGAGGCCGCCGCCCAGAAATACAAGCAAGACCTTGTCCATGCGCCCTTGTAGCGGAGCAAGGCGCGCCGCGTCAGGGGTCTAAAGCCGCGAGCGGATGGTTCGCTCGACATCCGCCGCATCATAGGCGGCGCTGTCGTCGGGGCGGCCGCCACGCCCCATCTGGATTTCCATGATCAGGGTCTGGGCCGGCGGGCCGGAGAGGTTGAAGCTCGCGCCAAGACCAAGGCTCACCGCGCTGTTGCGGCCAAAACTGGTGTTGCCGCCCCCTAAGGAGATCACCGGTCCGTTCGGCCGGTCGACCACGCCCTGACGCGCAAGCACACGAAACCAGTCGTAGCCCTCGGACAGGGTCATGTCCGCGGCGCGAAGCAGGGTCAGATCCTCCACCTGATCGCGGGGCATGCCCCTAGGGGAGCGATAGGCGATACGGTAGCGGTTCTGCTCAATTCGGGTCTCGTAGAACCCAGGGCCTTGCGCATAGGGACCGGTCTCACAAGCGGTGAGAAGAATTGGGATAAATCCTGCGGTCAAAATGGCTTTTTTCATAATCCTAACGTTCCGCAGTGGCGGAGGCTTTCCTATGAAATGGCTTGCTCTGCCATAGCGTTCCCAAGGCTAAGCCCGGCGGCTTTCAAGATCGCCTGGAAGTCTGGTGGCGGGGCAGCTTCGATCCGCAGGGATCCGCCGGCCGGATGAGGGAATTCCAGAGCGCAGGCATGGAGCATCAGCCGGGGAACCGGCGTCGCCGCAACGGTCAGGGCGCCGCCGTAGCGCACGTCGCCAAGGATCGGCCGGCCGATGGCGGTCAGGTGCACCCTGATCTGGTGCATCCGCCCGGTCTTGGGCCGCGCTTCGATCAGCGCTGCCTCGCTGGTGCGGTCGAGGGTCCGGTAGAGGGTATCGGCAATTTCCGCGTCCGGATGGTCGGCGGGACAGACGCGCGAATAGGCCTCCCGCCCAATCTCCTCGCGGCGCAGGGTAAGGCTGATCGTCCCTTGCGCGGGCTCGGGCGCCCCTCCCCCGGCGATGGCGAGGTAGGTCTTGCGGATCCGCCGCCCCATCATGGCCTTGCCGAGAAATCCCGCCGCCGGCTTGGTGCGGGCGGTGAGGATGACGCCGGAGGTATCGCGATCCAGGCGGTGGATCAGGCGGGGCTTGTTGCCGCTCGATTTGGCGAAGGCGGCCATCAGGTCGTCGAGGGTCGGGCCCGGCGTGCGGCCGGCCTGGCTGGAGAGGCCAGACGGCTTGTTGAAGGCGATGATGTGCTCGTCCTCATGGATGACGAGGGAGCGGACGAAGGCGATGTCCGCCTCGGTCAGGGGCCGGCTCACGACTTGCCGGCCCTAAGCTGCGCCCAGCGTTCCAGCCGGTCCTTGATCTTGGCCTCGGCCCCCTCCCCTTTGGGGGCGTAGAAGACGCGGCGCTCCATGCCTTCCGGGAAATAGTCCTGGCCGGAAAACCCTTCGGGTGTGTCGGGGTCGTAAGCGTAGCCGGCGCCATAGCCCAGGTCCTTCATCAGCTTGGTCGGGGCGTTGCGGATATGGGCAGGCGGGGCGAGCGAGCCGGTCTCCTTCGCCGCTTTCATCGCCGCAGAGAAGCCTTTGTAGACAGCCACTGACTTGGGAGCGGTCGCAAGGTGGACGCAGGCCTGGGCAAGCGCGAGCTCGCCTTCGGGACTGCCAAGGAAGTCATAGGCGTCCTTGGCCGCCGTGGTCAGGAGAAGGGACAGGGGGTCGGCCTCGCCGATATCCTCGATGGCCATGCGCACCAGGCGGCGCGCGATGAACAGGGGGTCCTCCCCGCCCGCCAGCATCCGCGCCAGCCAGTAAAGGGCCGCGTCGGGGTCGGAGCCGCGCACCGACTTATGCAGGGCGCTGATCAGATTGTAGTGCTCTTCGCGATCCTTGTCGTAGGCGACGGCGCGCTTCTGCAGAATCTGGCCCAGTTCAACGGTGGTCAGCGGATGAGCCGAGCCGATGTTGAACAGGGTCTCGGCCATGGAGAGCATGTAGCGGCCGTCGCCGTCGGCCAGGGCGGCCAGGGCGTCGCGGGCTTCATCCGACAAAGGCAGGGGGCGGCCTTCCATGGCCTCGGCCCGCTCAAGCAGGATCTTCAGCGCCGCATCGTCCAGGCGGCGCAGCACATAGACCTGGGCCCGCGACAGGAGCGCGCCGTTCAATTCAAACGACGGGTTCTCGGTGGTCGCGCCGACCAGGGTGACGATCCCCTCCTCTACGAAGGGCAAAAAGCCGTCCTGCTGAGCGCGGTTGAAACGGTGGATCTCGTCGACGAACAGCAAGGTCGCCTGGCCGGCGGAACGCCGGTTCTTGGCCGTCTCAAAAGCCTTCTTCAGGTCGGCGACGCCGGAGAACACCGCCGACAGCTGCTGGAACTCGTAGCCCGCTTCCTTGGCGAGCAGGCGGGCGATGGTGGTCTTGCCCGTGCCGGGCGGCCCCCAAAGGATCATCGAGGACAGACGCCGCGCCTCGGCCATCCGCCGGATCGGGCCTTCGGGGCCCAGCAGGTGTTCCTGCCCCACCACTTCGGCGAGCGACGTCGGCCGCAGCCTGTCAGCCAGGGGCCGTGGCGCCTCGGGAGTCAAACCTGCGGCTTGGAACAGATCCGTCATGGCGTCATGTTAATGGGGCGAACACTGGATGGATACGGAGGTTGCCATGGCCCAGCCCACAATGACGGGGGTCACCCCCTATGTGCACATCAAGGAAGGCCGCGCGCGCGAGGCGGTGGACTTCTACAAGAAGGCCTTTGGGGCGGAAGAGGTAAACGTCATGGTCGCCGATGACGGGAAGCGCCTGATGCACGCCCATGTGGCGATCAACGGCGGCAACCTGATGATTTCGGACGTGTTCCCGGAATATTCGGAGAGCAAGGTCCGCGATATCGGCGGTTTCGACCTGCACCTGTCGGTCGACGACGCCGACACCTGGTTCAACCGCGCGGTCGAGGCCGGTTGCGAGGTGCGCATGCCGCTCGCCGACCAGTTCTGGGGCGACCGCTATGGGTCGGTGCGCGATCCTTTTGGCATCGACTGGTCCATCGGGGCGCCGATCAAGACCTAAATCGTGCTCTGCAGCACCGCCAGCTGGCCGCCGCGCTCGACGGCGTAGCGCCAGTTGCGGCCGCCGCTGGAAATCACCTGTTCGAGCCTGCGGGTCGAGTCTATGGGCACGCCATTGACCTCGCGGATAATGTCGCCAGCGCGCAGGCCCACCCTTTGGGCGAAGTCGCCCGGCTGGATTTCCGTGATGGCGACACCCTCGAGGAAGGGATCCAGACCCTTTTCGTCCGCCAGGGCTGGAGACAGGGTGGCGACCGTGGCCCCGGCAAAGGGATTGCGGCCAGTGAGCTTGCGTTGATCCGATGGCCCCTGTTCGGGCAGGGCGAGACGCACTGTCAGCACCCGCTCAGCGCCGTTCCGGCGGATACGGATCGGAGCCGCATCCCCCGGCCGGTGGGTGGCGATGCGGTAGTTGAGCTGCGCTTCGTCGTTCACAGGCTGGTTGTCGATGGACAGGATGATGTCGCCTTCCAAGAGCCCCGCGCGATCGGCGGGGCTGCGGGGATAGACCGCCGCTACCTGCAGGCCCTGGCCATTGGGCAGGTTCATGCCGCGCGCCACTTCGAGGGTCAGCGCCTGGGTCCGGGCTCCAAGCCAGGGGCGGGCGACGCGCTGGCCGCCGGCGAGCGCCGTGTCGACCACCATCCGGACAAGGCGCGCCGGAACGGCGAAGCCCAGGCCGTCGGAACCTCCGCTGCGCGTCGCAATCTGGGTGTTGATGCCGATCAGGTCCCCATCCATGTCGACCAAGGCGCCGCCCGAATTGCCGAGGTTGATCGCCGCATCGGTCTGGATGAACGAATATTCGCTGCCGCTCTCGCCCAGGGTGCGGGCCAGGGCCGAAACAATGCCGTTGGTGACGGTCTGGCCGACGCCCAGGGGATTGCCGATGGCCAACACAAGATCGCCCACCTGGGCATCCTCCTGGGTGTCGATCCGCAGGAACGGCAGACGCTCATTGCCGGGGTCGATCTTAAGGATTGCCAGGTCCGAACGGGCGTCCTGCAGCAAGACCTTGGCCTTGAACTGACGGTTGTCGTTCAGGCCCACGTAGATCTCGGTCATGTTGGCGATGACATGCCGGTTGGTGACCACAACGCCATCGGCGCTGACGATGACGCCCGACCCCTCTGATCCGGTGACCCGCTCCTGGGTGCGGGGACCTGCCGTGGTTCCGTAGAACAACTCTTCGATGGTGACGCCGCGGCGGACCTGGGTGCGCTGGATGGCGGCGATATTGACCACCGCGGGCGCCACGTTGCGGACCACCGGGGCGAAGGAAGACTTCATCTGCACCGCGCTGGACGGTACGCGGCGGTTGTCTTGTTGGGCCAGGGCGGCGGAGGCCGGCGCCGCGACGGCGGCGCAAAGCAGCAGGGAGAGGAATGTGTGTTTCATAACGCCCATCCAAGCGTGGCTTTCCGGTTTTATCGTGGCGAAACCCGCTTATCCAGCCGCCGGTTGAGGCCTGGCGACCTTAAAGGCCAGCACAAGGGCGATCATGATCACGAAGGCCGCGAAGAACAGGGGCGAGCCGGCCAGCAGGAGCTGATTCTTGAAGGGAACCGACCAGGCCAGGATGCCTGTGTAGACCAGCGGAATGAAGGAGGCGACGATGCCGACCATGGCCGAGTTCGCGCCCTGCAGCTGACCCTGTTCCCAGGGTTCCACCCTACGGGTCATCAGGCCCTGCAGACCGGGGGCGATGAGGCCCGAAAGGGCCGCGATCGGGACGCCGATGAGGAACTGCCAACCGGTCTGGGCCGCGCCGTAGATTATCAAGGCGACCATGAAGCTAAGGAGGCCGGCTAGCAGCACGCCGCGCTCGCCCAGCAATTTCACCGCACGGCCAATCACCAGGGCCTGAACCAGGATGTTGGACACGCCCACCACCATCATGACGTAGCCGGTGTCCTCTGCCGACCAGCCGAAGCGGTGACCGCCGTAGAGGACGAAGATCGAGGGGAAGACGCTGTGGGCGATATTGAACAGGAAGGCGACGCCCGCCAGACCGAGGAGGTCTTTGTGGCGGGACAGAAGGCGGAGCGATCCGACCGGATTGGCCTTGGCCCAATTGAATTTCGGCTCGCGCCGCTCCGGCGGCAGGGATTCCGGCAGGATGAAGAATCCGTAGAGCCAGTTGATCAGACCCAGGGCGGCGGCGAAGTAGAAGGGCAGGCGAAGGTTCTGGCCGCCGATCAGGTCGGAGACGAAATCCCCGGTCAGCCACCCGCCGATCGCAGGGCCCACCAAAAAGCCGAACCCGAAGGCCGCGCCGATCATGCCGAAGTTCTTGGCCCGCTCCTCGGGCTTGGAGACGTCAGCGATGTAGGCCCCGGCGGTGGAGAAACTGGCCGCCGTGATACCGTTGAAGACCCGGCCAATGAACAGCCAGAAGATGGTCGGCGCCAGCGCCATGAACAGAAAGTCAACCGTCAGGCCGAAGATCGAGACCAGCAGCACCGGCCGGCGCCCAAAACGGTCGGACAGCATCCCCTGGATGGGCGAGAAGATGAACTGCATCATCCCCCAGATGATGGCGAAGAGGCCCGTCAGGTGGGCCGCCGTCGCCAGATCACCGCCGACCATTTCCTTGATCAGGTTGGGCAGCACCGGGATCATGATCCCTAGCGAAGTGATGTCCATGATCGCGGTCAGGAAGATGAATCCGAAGGCGGCCTTGCGCCGGCCGCGGCTCATCTCCGTCACCGGATGATCTGGCGCGTCGCTCAACGGATTATCCCCTGTTCGCCGGTCCTCATAGCAGAGTTCAGGCCTCGCCTGCCATGCCCCGATAGGCATCCAGTTGCGCCCGCCAATAGTGTCCGAGCTGCTTAAGCAGGACCTCGTCCGGCATGGCGTGGCGCGCCGCGTTGCCCTGCGGCACCCGATCAAAGCCGCGATGCTCGACGGAAACCCGCGTCTCGTCGCCGACCGGCTCAAAGACGATCTCGACCTCGGTGTGCAGATCGAGCGGAAAGGCCGCCTGCCGCCAGGTGAAGACCAGGCGACGGGGCGGATCCCAAAGGGTGATGCGGCCGATCTCGAACACCTTGCCGCTCGCAAGCGTTTCGGTCAGCCGGCCGCCCTCCCCCGGCTCAAAGGCAAGGGCGCCGGGCGGCCGCGGCGTCGTCCGGAACATGACGTTCGGCCGCCACCAGGCGCCGATCTGCGCCACAAAGGCCTCGAACGCCCGCTCGGGCGGCGCCCTTAGCCGGAGGGCGACGGTGACCGACGAGGTCATCTATTTCTCGACAAAGGTTTTGAAGGCCGCGAGCTGGCCGGCCCACATGGCTTCGGTCTGCCGCAACCACACCTTGAGGTCGGTCATGCTCTCCGCCTTCAGGGCATAGACGCGCACCCGCGCGTCGAATTCCGGGCTGGTTTCCTCTACGATATCAGCCTTACGAAGGGTCCGTAGATGACGGCTCATGGCGGGGGCGGACAGGTCCAGCAGTTCAGCCAGTTCGCCGGCGCGCCGGGGCTTCTCACCCAGCAGTTCCACGGCCCGGCGCCGGTGCGGATCGGCAAGCGCCGAAAGGGTGCGGTCGAGGCTCATGAATGCTGCTTCAGCAGGGTCTTGGGCGCGACGTTGCGCCACGCCGTCCAGAGCGCCCCCCTGACCGTCGCCTCGTCAGCCTTCGCAACCACGATCTGGGTCCAGCCCTGCCGGCCCCAATGGTCGCTGAAGGCCACAAAGACTTCCGGCTCGGCCTCGCACATCATCTCCTGCTGCTCAGGGGTTAGCTTGAGGATGCCCTTGCCCTCGCGGGTCGACGACGGGCAGGCGAAGATTTTCTTGTCCGCCACCTTGTAGGCCCCCTGCCCGAAGTGATCGGAGTAGGTAGCCGACGGCATGCCTCGCGCCAGGGCGTCGAACTCCTCGTCGGTCATTCGGGCAGGCGCGTGGTGGAGGTAAGGCCCATCTGTGCGTCCCATTCCTGCGGCGTCACGACCTTTACCTCTTGGGCGAAGGTCCAAAGGTGGCCTTCCAGGTCCTTGGCCCGATAGGTCCGCGCGCCGTAAAACTGGTCCGCCGGCTCAGCGACGATCGCGGCGCCCGCCGCCCTGGCGCGCTCGCAGTGAGCGTCGATGTCCCCGTCCATGTATACGTGCACGCGTTGAGTGTTAGCTCCGTTGACGGCCAGAGGGCTAACCGTGACGTCCCACGGATAGCCGACCATGATCCGGCCGTCGCCGAACGACATTTCGGCGTGGGCGATATCGCCATCCGCGTCGCAGATCACCATGGCCGGTTCGAAGCCGAAGGCATCCTCCAGCCAGCGGTACATCTTCTTCGGCTCTTGGTAGGTGATCGAGCTGATGAACGTCGGTTCGGCCACGGCTATCTCCTTGCGTCATGACGCAATATTTAACGCATACCGTAACTATCCTGTCAAACCCGCCCCTGGGAGTCCGGGGCTCAGCGCCCTGCCCGGACCGGGACCAGCCTGAGGATTTCGTTCTGCTTAGGCGGGACCTCGTCGGTGAGGACATAGATGAAACCGTCCGGGCCCTGGTAGACCGCCTTCATTCGCTGACAACGGTCCATGAGGAGCTTTTCCTCGCCCACCACGCGCTCGCCGCGCATCTGCAGGCGTACGATCTGCTGCGCCGACATGCCGGCCAGGAACAGACTGTCCCGCCATTCCGGGAAGGCGGCGCCGGTGTAGACCATCATCCCCGAGGGCGCGATGGCGGGCGTCCAGTAGTAGATCGGCTGCTCCATGCCGGCCTGGACCATCTTGCCGCCGTTCAGCAGGAAGCCGGAGTTCTGGCGGCCATAGCTGATGGTAGGGTGACCGTAGTCCCTGCCTTTGCGCGTGATATTGAGTTCATCGCCCCCGGTTCCGGCGTTCTCCGCGGTCCATAGCTCGCCGGTGCGCGGGTGGATCACCGCCGACTGGACGTCGCGATAGCCGAGCGCCCAGATCGCAGGATTGGCCCCGGGCGTGTCGACGAACGGATTGTCGCCCGGCAGGGTCCCGTCGGTGTTGATGCGCAGGACCTTGCCGAGTTGGCTGGACAGATTCTGGTGTTGCGGCGTGGCGTCCGGTCCGCCGCCGCCCACCATCAGCAAGGTCCCATCCCTCGCCTGGACCAGGCGCCGGGGCTGGATGTCGGCGCCGATGCGCAGGTCCTTCACGTCCTCGAGCCGGGTCTCGTCCAAAGAGAGCCGCGCCCGGGCGATACGGCCAAGCACTGGTTCGTCGGCTTTGGGACGGGCTTGATAGACGAAATAGAGCGTCCGGTTCCTGGCGAAGTCACGGTCGAGGATGACGTCAAACAGGGCCGAACCCTGAGCAGGCAGCGGAAACGCGGGCATTCCGGCCAGGGGCGGCGCGATGCGGCCTTGCGTGTCGACGATGCGCAAGGCGCCGGTCCTGACGGCAAGCAGCATCTTGCCATTGGGCAAAAAGGCCATGGCGCCGGAGCGGTCGATCTTGGCCACAGTCTCGACGGTGTAGCGCTGCTGGGTCTTGACGATCGGCGCCCTCGTCTGGCCGGCAAAAGCCGGATTGGTCGGATAACCGTCCTTGTTGTTGGGGTTCGCCCCGCAAAGCGCGGTGATGCGCGCGGTCTCGGCGGGTGAGCCCGACACGCCGGGAAAGTCAGGTCCGGGTGGATATTCCGGCGCCTTGGGCTGAGCCGCCTGCTGCGACCAGCCGCCGGTCACCCAGCCGAGCGCGAGCGTCGCCGCCAGGCCGCTGGTGATCAGCTTTCCTAACCTCGCCATATTGCCCCCGGCCCTTGCGCGAATGAAGATTCGCATTTCTAGGCGGGGGGAACGCCCTACAGCAAACCGAAAATATGGTCAGGGCTTCGGCATGGTTCCGACAAAGCGCGCCACGGCCTCGCGATCGGCCGCGTCGACGGCGGCGATGGCCGGCATGGAACCCGACCCCTGACCGATGACCTCGACCATATGAGCGACATCGGTGCGTCCCGCGATGGCCGGACCGACGCGCCCTGCCCCATCGGGTCCATGGCAACCGGCGCAGGCCCTGGCGTAGCCTGCCCGCCCGGTCGCGAGCATCTCAGGCGACGGCGCGCCC
>DGYN01000033.1:22512-22699 GCA_002398405.1 Caulobacteraceae bacterium UBA5005 | reverse complement strand
TGATGGCCGCCCAGAACGCCATCCAGAACCCGCTGCTGGATGAGGTCTCGCTGAAGGGCGCCAAGGCGGTGCTGGTCAATGTGACCGGCGGCCTGGACATGACGCTGCTGGAAGTCGACGAGGCGGCCAACGCCATCTCCGACCAGGTCGATCCGGAAGCCAATATCATCTTCGGCGCGGCCTTCGA
>DGYN01000033.1:0-22259 GCA_002398405.1 Caulobacteraceae bacterium UBA5005 | reverse complement strand
ATCATCTTCGGCGCGGCCTTCGACCCGAGCCTGGAGGGCATGATCCGCGTATCGGTCGTGGCCACCGGCATGGACGGCGCCTCGATCGCCGCCATCGAACCCAAGCCCGTGCGGGTCCGCGAGCATGCTCCGGCTCCGCTGCTGGTATCCAACGCCGCCCCGCTGGCCATGTTCACCCCCGAACCGGCGGTCGCCGAGGCTCCGGCCCCGGCCGCCGAAGCGCCGGCTTTCGAGCCGGCCCGTTCGATCATCGAAGAGCCGGTCATTGAGACCCGGTCCTACGAGACCCGCACCTATGAGGCGGAGGAGCAGGATCTGCCGCTCGCGCCGGCCGCCCAGGCTGAGCCGCAAGCGGTGGAAGCCGAGTCTCATGACGATGCGCCCCTATTTCCGGCCCACGGCCGCCTGGCCGACAGCGGCGAGAAGAAGGGTTTCTTCAGCCTCTTCGGCCGCTCGCGTCACGATGAGCCCCCGCCGATCCGCGACTACCGCAACGATCCGACCCCGGTGATCCAGGCCAGACAAGCGGCCGGCGGCGGTGGCGCGGCGACGGCGGCGAAGCTTAACGAGGCGCCGGAAGAGGCCCAGGACGACCTGGAAATCCCGTCCTTCCTGCGGCGTCTGGCGAACTAAAGCCCGCTCTGTAAGCTCTTGTTTTGTAAGGCCTAAATCAGGTTACAAATCGAAACAGGACTTGTTTTGCCGCGACGCACAATGACAGCGTAAAACCAACCCTTGGCGCATTAACTGTCATGTGACGGTTCCGCCATAGAAGGTTAACCGTGTTGTCGCGTTGTCAGCAAACCCTTGCGGGGCCAGCGATCCTGGCCGGAGTTGGCGTCCATACGGGCGCGCATGTGCGCGTCTTTATTCGCCCCGCCGCGGCCGACACCGGCATTGTCTTTGTCCGCACCGACATCAAGGGCTGTGACAACCGCGTTCCGGCGACAGGCCTGGCCGTGACCAAGACCCAACTGGGCACCGTGATCTCAAACGCCGGCGGCGTGACGGTCTCGACCATCGAGCACCTGATGGCCGCTTTCTGCGCGCTGGGCGTCGACAACGCCGTGGTCGAGCTGGACGGCCCCGAGGTTCCGATCATGGACGGCTCGTCCGAGCCCTTCGTACAGATCATCGACCGGGTCGGCCTCAAGACCCAATCGGCGACCCGCCGCTACATCGAAATCCTTCGGCCCGTCGAAGTCACCGATGGCGACAAGGTCGCGCGGCTGGTTCCGGCCGATCAGTTCGAAGTCCGCTTCGAGATCGCCTTCGACAACCCGACCATCGGCCGCCAGGTCGTGGACCTGGCCGTGGACGAGATGGCTTTCCGCGAAGAGCTGGCCGATTGCCGCACCTTTGGCTTCCTTGAGGAGGTCGAGGCCCTGCGCGCCATGGGCCTGGCCCGTGGCGGAAGCCTGGACAACGCCGTGGTCATCGACGGCGACCGCATCCTCAACGAAGAAGGCCTTCGCCGGCCGGACGAGTTCGTGCGTCACAAGGCGCTGGACGCCATTGGCGATCTCTATGTCCTGGGCGGCCCGATCCTTGGCCGCTTCGAGGGCGTCTACGCCGGCCACTGCATGAACAACCGCCTGGTCCGGGCCCTACTTGAGCAGCCGGATGCGTGGCGCTGGCGCCCGCCGGCCGAGGAACTCGCTCAGGCGGTCTAATCGCCTGTTTGCGTCAGCGCGCCTTCGGGTTAGAAGCGGACCGTCGCGCGGGGGCGCAAAGGCTTTTAGGAAACCCGATCCTTGCTTCGTCTTCGCCGCAGTCTCGCTTCCCTCATCCTCATCCCGGCTATCGCCCTGCTGGCGGCCGGCTGCCAGAGCCGCAACAAAGAGCCCAAGATCAGCTACGAGGAACGGCCTGTGGAGGTGCTCTACGGCGTCGCGGGCAGCCTGATGGACGCGGGCGCCTGGCCCGAGTCGATCCTCTATTTCCGCGAGGTCGAGCGCCAGCATCCCTATTCGGACTGGGCGCGCCGGGCGATCATCATGAGCGCCTACGCCAATTACCGGCAGGGGGGAGCCGACGGCTACGCCGAGGCCATCTCCGAGGCCGACCGGTTCATCGGCCTCTACCCCGGCAATCCGATGGCGGCCTACGCCTTCTACATCAAGGCGGTCAGCTACTACGAACAGATCGTCGATGTGGGCCGCGACCAGGGCAATACCGAACAGGCCCAGGCGGCGCTGCGCGAGGTTGTCCGCCGCTTTCCCGGCACCGACTACGCCGCTGACGCCCGCCTGAAGCTGCAGCGGGTGGACGACCACCTGGCCGGCAAGGAGATGACCGTCGGCCGCTTCTATCTGCGCAACGGCGACACCCTGGCCGCCGTCGGCCGGTTCAAGAACGTGGTCGACAAGTATCAGACCACCAGCCATGCGCCCGAGGCCCTCTATCGTCTGGTCGAAGGCTATATGACCCTTGGCGTCATGGACGAGGCGACCCGCAACGCGGCGGTTCTGGGCGCGAACTTCCCTGGCGATCCCTGGTACGCCGACGCCTATGCCCTGCTCAATGATCGGGGCGTCAAATCCGCGGTCAGCCCGGGCGAGCCCCGCCGACTGCGCAACTTGTTCGGCGTGGGCGTCTCCTCTTCGCCGGTTCCGGTCCAGCAACCGGCGGGCCAGACCATCGCACCGCCGGCCCCGCCGCAGCGCGGGTCGTAAGGGTTTTTACGAGAACAAAGTTGAAACTTTCGCCATTCGCGGCGATCCTGGAGCCCTTTAGGGCTAGATTCTTCTAGCCCGTTTGAAAGGGCTCCAAATGTTTCGTTTCGAGCGCGTTGGCCGGCTTAGCCGGCTTCCACCCAAACCTAACACGCTCGCCGGATGCTGATTGGACTCGCCATCCGCGATGTCGTGCTGATCGAGACCCTGGACCTTTCCTTCGGTCCGGGCCTGACCGTGCTGACCGGCGAGACGGGGGCGGGGAAGTCGATCCTGCTCGATGCGCTGGGCCTGGCCACGGGCGCGCGGGCGGACGCGGGCCTGGTTAGGCGCGGCGCATCTCAGGCTCAGGCGACGGCGCTGTTCGCCCTTGAACCAGGTCATGAGGCCTTCGCCTATCTGGACGAGAAGGGGCTTTCCTACGACCGGGGCGAGGACCTGGTGCTGCGCCGGCAGCTCAGCGCTGATGGCCGCAGCCGCGCCTTCGTCAACGATCAGGCGACCAGCGTCGGCGTGCTGCGCGATCTCGGGGCCCTGCTGCTCGAGGTGCACGGCCAGCACGAGACCGTGGGCCTGCTGGACGCCCACACCCACCGGCCCCTGCTCGATGGCTTCGGCCGCACCGAGGCCGAACTTTCCGCCGTGGCGGAGGCTTGGAGCGCCTGGCGGGCGGCGCGGGAGACGGCCTCTCAGCTGCGCGCCCAGTCGGAGCGGGCGACCGCCGAGGCTGAGGAGTTGGCCCTGCGTCTTTCCGAGCTCGACCGGCTCGATCCCAAGGCAGGCGAGGAGGCGGAGCTTGCCGAGACGCGGGCCCTGCTGGGCGCGGCGGAAAAGACCCTGGCGGACATCGCCGCGGCGCGGGAGGCGCTGGGGGGCGACGCCCTGACCGCGCGGCTTTCGCAGGCGTTTAGAGCCCTGGAACGGGCGAGGGAGCGGGCCGTGCAGGCGGGCGCGGGCGAGGAGACCGCCGCGGTGCGCCGTATCTCGGACGCCGCCGCCGTGGCCGACCGGGCGCTCACTGAGGCGACCGAGGCGGCGGCCGCCATCGATGCGGCCGGCGCCGCCTTTGAGTTTGAGCCCGACCGGCTGGAAAAGGCGGAGGAGCGGCTGTTCGCCCTGCGGGCCATGGCGCGGAAGCTCAACGCCACGGTGGAGGACCTGCCGGGCCTTCGTGTGAAATTCGCCGGCGACCTGCGCACCATCGAGAACATTGAGGCCGCCGTCGCCGAAGCGGACCGGCAAGCCGCCGCCGCCAAGGGGGCCTACGAGGCGGCGGCTCAGCGCCTGTCCGCCGCCCGGCGCGCGGCGGGCGACCGGCTGTCGGCCGCCGTGGAGGCCGAGCTTGGGCCTCTGAAGCTGGATAAGGCCCGGTTCCGCGTCGGCATAGAACCGCTCGCCGACGACCGCATGGGCCCGGCGGGAGCGGACCGGGTGGCGTTCGAGATTTCCACCAATCCCGGCAATCCCTTTGGCGCCCTTGGGCAGATTGCGTCGGGCGGCGAACTGGCGCGCTTCGCGCTGGCCTTGAAGGCGGCGCTGGCCGGGCGCGATGCGGCCCAGCCGTTGATGATCTTCGACGAGGTCGATCAGGGCGTCGGCGGGGCGGTCGCCGATGCTGTGGGCCTGCGCCTGCGCAGGCTGGCGGGCGCCGCGCAGGTTTTGGTGGTGACGCATTCACCTCAGGTCGCGGCGCGGGGCAACGCCCACTGGCGGGTCTCCAAGGCGGGCGAGGGCGAGAAGCTGCGGACGACCGTCGAGCCGCTCAGCGCCGCCCAGCGGGAGGAAGAGATCGCAAGGATGCTGTCGGGGGCGGCGATCACCGACGAGGCGCGGGCAGCGGCTCGGGCATTGATGAGCGCCTAGTTCCAGATATTGATCCAGCCGATGAAAGCCCCGGCAGAGCTAAGCGAGGAGGAAGCCGTCCAGGAGCTGACGCGGCTTGCCGATGAACTGGCGGCGCATGACTTGGCCTATCGCGACGAGGCGCCGGTCATATCGGACGCCGAGTATGACAAACTCCGCCGCCGCAACGAGGAGATCGAGGCGCGGTTTCCGCAGCATGTGCGGGAAAATTCTCCGTCCATGCGGGTCGGGGCGGCGCGGGCGGAGAAGTTCTCGCCCGTCCAGCATGGCGTGCCGATGCTGTCGCTGGACAACGCCTTTTCCAACGATGAGGCCGTGGAGTTCGACGCCAAGGTCAAACGCTTCCTGAGGCTGGACGAGGAGATCGCCTATACGGCCGAGCCCAAGATCGATGGGCTGTCCGCCTCGCTTCGCTACGAGAACGGGCTGCTGGTCCAGGGGGCGACGCGGGGCGATGGGCGCACCGGCGAGGACGTCACCGAGAACCTGCGGACCCTTGCCGATATCCCCAAGCGGCTGAAGGGCGAGGGGTGGCCGGAGGTGATTGAAATCCGCGGCGAAGTCTATCTCGGCCACGACGATTTTTCCGCCCTGAACAGCGCTGCCGAGGCCGCCGGGCAGAAGACCTACGCCAATCCAAGGAACGCGGCCTCGGGCTCGCTGCGCCAGATCGACGCCAAGATCACGGCGGCCAGGCCGCTGCGGTTCTTCGCCTATACCTGGGGGCTGACGAGCGAGCCCTTCGCGGCAACGCAGGCGCAAGCCCTGGAAAAACTGAAGCAATGGGGCTTTCAGGTGACGCCCCAGGCCAAGCGGGTCGAGGGCGTCGCGGGGCTGCTGGCCGTCTATGACGAGATGGCGGCGCTGAGGCCCAAACTGACGTTTGATATCGACGGGGTGGTCTACAAGGTCGACCGGCTGGACTGGCAGGAGCGGCTGGGGTTTGTGTCGCGCAATCCGCGCTGGGCGGTGGCCCGCAAGTTCCCGGCCGAGCAGGCGAGGACCCTGCTGCGCGCCATCGACCTGCAGGTCGGCAGGACGGGAGCCATCACCCCGGTGGCGCGGCTCGCGCCCGTGACGGTGGGCGGTGTCAGCGTCGAGAACGCCACCCTGCACAACGGCGATGAGATCGCCCGCAAGGACATCCGCGTCGGCGACATCGTCATCCTGCAGAGGGCCGGGGACGTGATCCCGCAGATCCTGGGGCCCGTGCTCGAGGAGCGGCCCAAGGGCGCCGTCCCCTTTGAGTTTCCGCAGACCTGCCCATGCCCGCTGGCGACGCCGCTGGCGCGGGAGACGACAGCGGCGGGGGCCGAGACGGTGGTGCGCCGCTGCACCGGCGAGTTCGCCTGCCCCTTCCAGCGGATCGAGCACCTTCGTCACTTCGTCTCGCGCCGCGCCTACGACATCGAGGGCCTGGGGGAGAAACAGCTGGTGGCCTTTTACGATGAGGGCCTGATCAAGGAGCCGGCCGATATCTTCCGCCTGGCCAGGGACGACGTGGTGCTGGAGGCCCTGCGCGGCCGCCACGGCTATGGCGAGCAGTCGGTGGCCAACCTCGTGGCGGGGATCGAGGCGCGGCGAACCATCGCGCTCGACCGCTTCATCTTCGGCCTGGGGGTGCGCCACGTGGGCGAGACCACGGCCATGACCCTGGCGCGGGGTTATGGAACCCTGGAGGCCTTCGTCGCGGCCATGGACCGCGTTGCGGCGCGCGATCCCGAGGCGATCGAGGAGCTGGATGCGCTGGATCAGATCGGCGAGGCGGTGGTCGAGGCGGCGGCGAGCTATTTCGCCGAGGCCCACAACCGGCGCATCGTCGAGGACCTCGTCGGCCAGCTGACCGTGCTCGACGCGGAACGGCCCAAGACCGACACGGCGGTGGCGGGAAAGACCGTGGTCTTCACCGGCGCCCTGGAGAAACTCACCCGCGACGAGGCCAAGGCCCAGGCCGAGCGCCTGGGCGCCAAGGTGTCGGGCTCGGTGTCGAAGAAGACGGATATCGTCGTGGCGGGGCCGGGGGCGGGGTCAAAGCTGAAGACGGCGGCTGAACTGGGGATCCAGGTCCTGACCGAGGACGAGTGGCTGGCGCTGATCGCGGGCTGATCCTTCTCCCTCCCCTTTATGGGGAGGGACAGCTCGCGCAGCGAGCAGGGTGGGGGAGTCGAACGCTTATCTCGGGCAAAGGCGAGTGGCCGCGGCTTCCCCACCCGTCTGGCCCTTCGGGCCATCCACCCTCCCCATGAAGGGGAGGGAAAGAGGTCATAGGGGCGCGGTGACTTTCTTTAGCCAGGCTGCGACGTCCTTCGGGACCAGGGGGCCGATCTTTTCGAAGACCGCAGCGTGATAAGCGTCGAGCTGAGCGATGTCGTCCGGGCTGAGCAGGTCCTTCTCGATCAGGGTCCGGTCGATGGGGGCCATGGTCAGCTGTTCAAAGCCGAGCATGGGCCGCTCGCCGCCTTCGATATCGGCGGGCGGGGTGACGAACTGCAGGTTCTCGATGCGGATCCCGTAGTGGCCTTCCTTGTAGTAGCCGGGCTCGTTGGAGACGATCATGCCGGGGACCAGGGGCACGCTGTTGGGCGCCTTGGCGATGCGTTGCGGGCCCTCGTGGACGCCGAGGTAGCTGCCGACCCCGTGGCCGGTGCCGTGGTCGTAGTCGAGGCCGGCCTGCCACAGGGCCATGCGGGCCAGGGCGTCGAGGGCTGAACCGGTGGTGCCGGCGGGAAAGCGCACGCGGCCAAGCGCCAGGTGGCCCTTGAGCACCAGGGTGAAGTTGCGCTTCATCTCGGGCGAGGCCTCGCCCATGGCGACGGTGCGGGTGACATCGGTGGTGCCGTCCAGGTACTGGCCGCCGGAATCGATCAGCATCAGCGAGCCCTTCTCCGTGCGGCGGTTGAGCCGGTCGGTGGGGCGATAGTGCATGATCGCGCCGTGGGGCCCGGCCCCGGTGATGGCGTCGAAGGAGAGGTCCTGCAGGACGCCGGTCTCCTCGCGGAACTGTTCGAGTTTGCGGGCGACCTCGATCTCGTCGGGGAGCGTGGTTTGCGCCTCGGTGGCCAGCCAGTGCAGCGCGCGGGTAAGCGCCGCCCCGTCGCGGATGTGGGCCTTCTTGCTGCCCTCGATCTCGACGGCGTTTTTGGCGGCGCGGGGCAGGATGGTGGGCTCCTGGCCGCGGACGATCTCGGCGCCCGCCGCCTCCAGAGTCTCGAAATACCAGGCCGAGGAGAGGGAAGGGTCGAGCAGCACCCGCTTGCCGGAAAGCTCCGACAGGCCGTCCCCCAGCATGGTGGGATGGCGCATGGAAACCTCGTTGCCGAGCCAGCCGATGAGGCCTTCGGTGGCCTTTTCCGGCTCAATGAAGATGGTCGCCGTTCCGTTGGCTTCGAGGATGGCCTGGGAGAGGGGCAGGGGGGTGCGGATCACATCGCCGCCTCGGATATTGAACAGCCAGGCGATGGAGGCCGGCGAGGTGATCACCGCCGCGTCGATCTTCTCCCGGGCGAGTTCGCCCCCCAGGCGGTGGCGTTTCGACAGGGACGATTCCCCCGAATAGCGCTCGGGGTGAGGCACGACCGGGGCCATGGGCTGGGGCGGGCGCTCATTGCCCCAGGCGAAGTCGATGGGATTGGAGTGGACGGCCATCAGCCGGCCGCCGGCTTTTTCGGCGGCGGCCCGCAGGCCAGCCAAGCCGTCGGGGCTGTGCAGGCGCGGATCGTAGCCGATGGTCCAGCCGGGCTGGACGGTCTCCGCCAGATAGGCGGCGGGGGCGGTGACGGTGATGTCGCGGATTTCGAAGACCTTCTGGTCGACCTGATCGCGGACCTGCACCGAATAGCGGCCATCGACGAAGATGGCGGCCTTGTCCTTGAGGATCACCGCCGCCCCGGCCGAGCCGGTGAAGCCCGACACCCAGCCCAGGCGGTCGTTGGCGGCGGGCAGGTATTCGTTCTGATGCTCATCCTCGTGCGGCACCAGGAAACCGTCGAGGCCGTGGCTTTCCATGGCCTTGCGGATCAGCGGCACGTGGCGGGTCCCGAAGGAGGGATCGGTGGTTTCGTTGAAGGTCTGACGCATGGGCCAGATTTAGGTCGCGAAGTCCTTGCGCGCAAAAGAAAACGCGGAGGCTTTGCGGCCTCCGCGTCTCCATGGACTGTAGTCAGCCGATATCTACCCGACCGGCTCGACCGGCGCGATCTGGTCGCCCAGACGCTCGGTCGCCCGAGCCGCGGCGTCGGCGGCCCTCTCGGAAGCCGCGCGCGCCTCGGAAGCGGCGCTGGCCGCCGCATTGGCGGTGGCGTCAGCGGCTTGCTGGCTGGAGCGGATAGCCTGGTCCTGCGCCGAAGCCAGGCTCGACTGGGTGCTTTCAAGGGCGCCCACGAGGCGGCCCTGCTCAAGGGCCTCGGCCACTTGCGCGTTCTCGTCGGTGGGCGAGCGGGTCACCAGATAGACCACGGCCAGGATGGCGACGATGGCCACCAGGGCGCCGATCCACCAGGCGGCGCTGGATTCGCGCACCTCGGTGGTGTGGACGACGGTCCTCTCCGGTTCGGCGCCGTAGGTCCGCTTGACCTCAGTGGTGTGCGGGGCGCCGGGTTCGTTGACGGTCATGACAATCTCCTTCGCGCGGCAGAAAAACGCCGCTCTTTGATCGGAGGAACGTTGCCATGATGAGTCGGGTTCCTGACCCGCTTAGCTTTGGCGCACCACCAGGGTCGACCAGGCATCGTGATCGATGCGGGATTCGAGCCGCAAACCCTGCCCCACATAGGCTTCCAGGACCTCATCGGCCTGGGTGCGCAACAGGCCAGAGAGAATGGCGACGCCGGCGGGTTTGAGGGCCTTGGCGATATCGGGGGCCAGGCCGATCAGGGGACTGGCCAGGATATTGGCGAAGACCAGGTCGTAGGGGGCTTCCCTCGCGATCTGTGGATCGGAGAGGCCGTCGGCGTAGACGAAGCGGGCGCCGGCCTTGTTCAGGGCCGCGTTTTCATTGGCGATGCGCACCGAGGGCTCGTCGATGTCGGTGCCGAGCGCGATCTTGGCCCCCGCCCGGGCGGCGGCGATGGCCAGGACGCCGGTGCCGCAACCGACATCGAGCACCTTTTCCGGGGGCGAGGCCGCGAAGAGGGCCTCATAGGCCTCCAGACAGCCAAGCGTCGTGCCGTGGTGGCCGGTGCCGAAAGCCGCGCCCGCCTCGATCTGCAGGGCGATGGCGCCCGTGGGGATCAGGCCCGCGTCGTGGGCGCCGTAGACGAAAAAGCGGCCGGCCCTCACTGGCGGCAGGCCAGACAGGGCCATGGCCAGCCAGTCGGCGTCGGCGAGCTTTTCGACCACGACGGTCAGGCCGAAGCGTTTGAGGGTAGCCTCCAGGCCGCTCGACTCCTCAGCAGAAGTTGGAAAGGCGTCGATCCGCCAGATATCCTTGTCCTCGTCTTCCTCAAGGATGGAGTAGGTGGCGCTTTCGAGCGCGATGTCCGCATCGACGGCTTCGGCGGCCGCTTCGCAGGCGGCGCGGGGGCCGTGGGCGGTGATCTGTTGGGGGTCGTATGGGGGTTCGGTCATGGCGGTCAGACAAGCGCAGCGAGGGCCTCGGCTGTCCAGTCCTGATCGCGGGGCGCGACGATCACCGGGACGTCGGCGGCGAACCGGGCGAGGCCGTTTGTCATCTCGCTGATCGGGGGCGCATCCCCCTCGCTCTCGCTGACCACCACGGCGGCGACGGCGATTTCCTGTGAGGCCAGGACGCGGAGAGCGGTGAGGGTGTGGCTGACAGATCCGAGGTAGGAGCCGGCCACCACGATCACCGGCAGGCCGAGCGCCCTGATCAGGTCGAGGTTTGTCCCGTCCTCGGCAATCGGCGACATCAACCCCCCCGCGCCTTCGATCAGCAGCGTCTGATCCCCCGCCCCGGCGGTGCGCGCGAGGCAACGGACGGCCAGGTCGTCCAGGGCGATGAGCTGGCCCTCCAGCCGGGCCGCCGAGGGCGGCGCCAAGGGCGCTTCGAAGCGCAGGGGGGACATGCGGTCGAGGTCACGCTCCGAGCCACCGAGGGCCTCGATCAGGCAGGCGGCGTCGCTTCCAGCATAGCCGGTGAAGCCGCTGAGCACCGGCTTGAAGGCCTCCACGGCGCGGCCCTGCGCCCGCAGGGCCCGGATCAGGGCGCAGGCGACGAAGGTCTTGCCGATATCGGTGCCGGTGGCGGTGATGAAGAAGGCGGGCATCTATCCAAATTTCGGTAGAGTTGGGGTCATGCCGCCAACCCTCGGACCGCATCCGCCAAGCGATCTACTTCCTCATCGGCGTGCCCCGCGGTGAAGGCGATGCGCAGGCGGGAGGTTCCGGCGGCGACGGTTGGGGGGCGGATGGCGACGACAAGGAAGCCTTGGGCCTCAAGCTTCGATTGCGCCTCGAGGGCCGCGGCGGGCTCGCCGAGGATCACGGGAACGATGGGGCTCTGCGCTTCGGGGAGATTCAGGGCGCGGGTGAAGCGGCGGGCCTTGGCCAAGGGGAGGGCGGTAAGGCCGGGGTTTGCCTCGATGATGTCGAGGGCGGCAAGCGCCGCGGCGGCGCTCGCGGGCGGCAGGCCCGTAGCGTACACCAGGGTCCGGGCGCGGGTCTTCAGAAGGTCGATGGCGGCCTGCGAGCCGCAGACATAGCCCCCCATGCTGGCGAGGGCCTTGGAAAGGGTGCCCATCTGCAGGTCGATGCGCGCGGAGGGAGCCAGGGCCGCGGAGCCACGCCCCTCGGCCAGCACCCCGACCCCATGGGCGTCGTCGGTCATCAGCCAGGCGCCGTGGCGTTTGGCGAGGGCCGAAAGCTCGGCCAGGGGCGCAAGATCGCCGTCCATGGAAAAGACGCCCTCGGTGACGATCAGCACGTGTCCTTCGCCGCGGTCTTCGAGCAGGGCGGCGAGGTGGGAGATGTCGTTGTGGCGGAAGGCGGCGACGGTCGCGCCGGAAAGCCGGGCGCCGGCCCAGATGCAGGAATGGGCGCGCTCGTCGATGAGCAGCAGGTCCCCCTCGCTGACGAAGGTGGGGATGGCGCCGGTGTTTGCCATATAGCCGGAGGAGAAGACGCAGGCGGCCTGCGCCCCCTTGAGCCTCGCCAGGCGCGCTTCCAGCGTTTCCATCAGCGGATGATCGCCCGTGACGAGGCGCGAGGCGCCGGCGGTGGTCCCGTAGGCCTCAATGGCGGCGACGGCGGCGGCCTTTACGGCCGGGTGGTGGGTGAGGTTCAGATAATCGTTGCAGGAAAAGGAGAGATAGCGCCGCCCGCCGCGCTCGACCCACGGGCCCTCCAGGCGATGGCTTGGCGAGAGGCTGCGGCGAAGCAGGCCGGCCTCAAGGGCGGCGAGCTTGGCGGCTGCAAAGGCGTCTAGGCTCTCCATTCGGAAAGGGGCATAGCAAGTCGCCATGGAAACCGAAACCGATTGGCTGAAAGAGGGGCTGGAGCACATCTGGCGGCCTTATTGCCAGATGAAGACCGCGATCGCGCCGCTGCCGGTCGTGCGGACCGAGGGCGTGCGCCTGACTCTGGCCGATGGGCGGATGCTGATCGACGGCATAGCCTCCTGGTGGACCGCCTGCCACGGCTACAATCACCCCCATATCCGAGAGGCGGTGACCCGGCAGCTGGAGGCCATGCCGCACGTGATGTTCGGCGGTCTGGCGCACGAGCCGGCCTACCGGTTGGCGACGCGGCTGGCCAAGCTTTTGCCCGGCGATCTGAACCACGTGTTCTTCGCCGAGAGCGGATCGGTGTCGGTCGAGATCGCCATGAAGATGGCCCTGCAGTTCTGGATCAATCAGGGCATCAGAGGGCGGACGAAATTCCTGGCCTTCAGGGGCGGCTATCACGGCGACACCCTGGCGACGATGACGGTGTGCGACCCGGACGAGGGGATGCATTCGCTTTTCGCCGGGGTGATGCCCGAGCAGGTGATCGGCGATCTGCCGGTCGATGATGCGTCTGAGGCGGTGCTGGACGCCCTGCTGAGCCAACGGGGCGGGGAGATCGCCGCCATCCTGACCGAGCCTCTGGTCCAGGGGGCGGGGGGGATGCTGCTGCACCCCCCGGAGACCCTGCGGCGCCTGCGCCGTCTGGCGGACAAGCACGGGGTGCTGCTGATCTTCGACGAGATCTTCACCGGCTTTGGCCGCACGGGCAGCCTCTTCGCCATGCAGGCGGCGGGGGTCGAGCCCGATATCGTCACCCTGTCGAAAGCCCTGACCGGCGGGACTCTGCCGCTGTCGGCGGCTGTCGCGTCTGACAAGGTGTTCAACGCCTTCTGGTCGGACGATGCGGGGGCGGCCCTGATGCACGGGCCGACCTATATGGCCAATCCACTGGCCTGCGCCGCGGCCAACGCCTCGCTGGATCTCTTCGAGACGGGAGAGTGGAAGGCGGCCGTGCCGCGTATCGAAGCGGCGCTGAAGACAGGGCTTGAGCCCTGTCGCGGCCTGCCGGGCGTTGCCGATGTGCGGACGCTCGGCGCGATCGGCGTCGTCGAGTTCAGTTCGCCCGTGGACAGGAACGTCCTAAGCCGCCGGTTCGCTGACCTGGGCGCCTGGATCCGACCGATGGGCAAGGTCGTCTATCTGACCCCCGCCCTCACTATCGATGCGGATGACCTCGACTGCCTCACGGGCGTGGTCCGTCGCGGCCTGGGCGCTTGACGCGACCGGAGCGGGCGCGGGAGTCGCAGCCACAGCCGCGTAGTCCCAGATGCCGTATTTCTTGAAGAGATCGGCCTCATCGACGGGCAGGGGCTCGTAGACCGGCAGGGTGTAGCTCGCCTGTTGGGCGGCGCGGTCGTGGCGTCCGCCCGGCAGCCAGTCCCGGCCGATGACGAAGTCCGCGAAGGGGCCGGAGGGAAAGGTGATGGCGGTGTAGCCGTAGGCTTCCTGATCACCATGGACCCCAGGAACGGAATAGATCTGCTGGGGGCCGCCGGGGCGGTCGCCCGGGAAGTAGTGCTGTACCTGGATCGTCCCGCCGGTGAGGGCCCCCATGGCCGCGGCGATGACCATGCCTTGATAAACGGTCTGCATCGGTAGGAACTCCAACTGCACTTGCACTGGCAATGGAGCGCGGCCGGGACCGAAAGGTTCTCGGCTTAGGGTCGCTTTTCAGTTTATTTGCGCAGCCATGACCGAAACCCCGCTTCCGTGCGTTATCCTGGATCGCCCACAGCTGGCCGAGAACATCGGCGCGGTGGCGCGGGTCATGGCCAACTTCGGATTATCCGAGCTTCGCCTGGTGGCGCCCCGGGATGGCTGGCCGCAGGACCGGGCCTGGGCGAGCGCGTCTGGGGCGGATTGGCCGCTCAATGACGCCAAGGTCTATCCCACGGTTTCAGAGGCCATCGCCGACCTGCAGCAGGTCTTCGCCACCACCGCCCGCAACCGGGAACTGCGCCTGCCGGTCTACACCCCGCGCGAGGCCGCCGAGCATCTGCGCATCGCCCATCTCGAAGGCCAAACGGTCGGGTACCTCTTCGGGGCAGAGCGGGCGGGATTAGAGACCGATGATGTGGCGCTGGCCCAGGCGATCATCACCATTCCCATCGATCCAAGGTTCCGCTCCCTGAACCTCGCCCAGGCGGTGGCGCTCAGCGCCTACGAATGGGCCATGAGCCAGGGCGCCAAGGCTCCGGTCTCCTTCGACGCCAAGGAGCCGCCCGCCGACCAGGGGGTGATGCTGGGCATGTACGAGCACCTGGAGCGCGAGCTGGAAATCGCCGGCTTCTTCCACCCGCCGGAGAAGACCCCGTCCATGGTGCGGAACCTGCGCTCCATGTTCTCCCGCGCCCATTTCACCGTGCAGGAGGCGCGGACCTTTCGCGGGGTGATTACGGCGCTCTCGAAGGGGCGGGGCAGGGTGCTGGCGAAGCTGGCGGCCAAAAAGGAAGCGGCGGGCGACGAGCGGGGCTAGTCGTCAGCTTCGATCTCGTCGCTGTAACGGAGGTCGGCGGCGTCAACGGCCTCGGCTCCCATGCATTCGATGAAGGCTGCCCGCAGGATCGGTCTCAGCTTGAGGGCCTGGGGACTGGCGGGATCCATCTGGTCGGCGATGAAGAGCCATTCCACATACTGGTCAACGGTCACCGGACCGGACGGAGGGAGGAAATCGCTCACGTGAAGCGGCCTCCCATCCTTCACTGACCCGCAAAAGCCCAGGCCGACGCAGACTCGGTGGGACAGGGCGTCGTATCCGTTGTGTAGGGTCATGGGGCCAGCTTGGCCGCCGCACACACCGCTTACAAGCCCGCGCCAGATTGACTTTCCGCCCTTCAGCCATCATAGACCCCGCTTCCCGCCGCCAGGGCTCTGTTCCAGGCATCGGGTTATGACGGGTGACAGGTGACCGCCGTTGCGATCGCCGCTTCATCGGGAAGCGGCCGGGCCTTGTCGAGCTAGAGATTGAAGACGCATGTCTAAGCGCCAGAGCGCCAAGTACAAAATCGACCGCCGGATGGGCGAAAACATCTGGGGTCGTCCCAAGTCCCCGGTCAATCAGCGCCAGTACGGCCCCGGCCAGCATGGCCAGCGCCGCAAGTCCAAGGTCAGCGACTTCGGCCTGCAGCTGCGCGCCAAGCAGAAGCTCAAGGGCTACTACGGCAACCTGACCGAAAAGCAGTTCTCCAACATCTACGCCGAGGCCGACCGCCGCAAAGGCAACACCTCGGAAAACCTCATCGCCCTTTTGGAAAGCCGCCTGGACGCGATCGTCTATCGCGCCAAGTTCGTGCCGACCCCGTTCGCCGCCCGCCAGTTCGTCAACCACGGCCACGTGCTGGTGAACGGCAAGCGCGTCAACATCGCCTCCTACCGCTGCGTGCCGGGCGACATCGTCTCGGTGCGTGAGCGTTCGCGCAACATGGCCCTGGTGCTTGAAGCCCTGCAAAGCAGCGAGCGCGAACTGCCCGACTACATCCAGTTCGACGCCAAGGGCATGGCCGCCACCTTCGTCCGCGCCCCGGAACTGGCCGAAGTGCCCTATCCGGTGAAGATGGAGCCGAACCTGGTCGTCGAGTTCTACTCGTCCTAAGGCGGTTCAAAGCTGAAGTTTCAAAGGGGCCTCGGGAAACCGGGGCCCTTTTTCATTGGGTCCTCCCCCGCTTCGCGTGGGAGGAACGCTAGCCTGGGGTCTCTCAGGCGCCGATGACGCCCTTGTCGGCCATCAAGGTCTTGAGTTCGCCCGAGCCAAACATCTCACGGATGATGTCGGCCCCGCCGACGAACTCGCCCTTCACATAGAGCTGGGGAATGGTCGGCCAGTCGGAGAACACCTTGATGTCCTCGCGGATCTCCTCGTTGGAAAGAACATCGACGCTGGCGAAGGGGACTTCCAGATGGTCGAGGATCTGCACCACCACGGCGGAGAACCCGCACTTCGGCGCGTCCGGCTCACCCTTCATGAACAGCACCACGGGATGTGTGGAGATGGCGCCTTCGATGAATTCGCGGGCGGTGGCGGCGGGGGCGTCAGTCACGGCGAGAGCCTTCCTTGGATCCAAGCCCTTCAGCTAGGGTCGAGACCGGTCGGGGTCAAGCTTTGGCGGTTCCAACGACGGGCCCAAAGCGCGCCATTTCGATGCGGCTGGCCAGGCCCGGCGGCATTTCCTTCTCGGTGATCTCCGCCAGTTCCGCCAGGCGCTCGGCCTGGTCGGTGGTCAGCTGGATGGTGGCCAGGGCCGGCTGGGTGAGCGCGTAGGCCAGGCAAATCGCCTCGGCCGACCAGCCGTTGGTCTCATGCAGGAAGGTGTAGGTGCCGGCGCCGGCCAGCGGGTTGACCGCGGTGGGGCGAGGGCCAAGCAGGGTGCGTTTGGTCAGGAACGGAATGGCCGGCCCTTCGGGCTGATGCATTTCCTCCGGATAAAAGCCGTAGCCGATAACGGTCATGCCGTGATCCAGCGCCGCGCGGATGCGGTTTCTGGTGGTCCAGCCGGAGGTGAGATTGTAGGGCAGGGCCAGGACATCGAACTGTTTGGTCGAGATATAGGCGTCGACCGACGGGTTCTCGCCGCTGATGCCTATGGCCCGGGCCCGGCCTGCCGAGCGCAGGGCTTTCAAGGTGGCCAGGGCCTCTGGCGTCAATGAATCTTCGCCCGGCTCGTCCAGCAGGACAGCGTCGAGATATTCGATGCCGGTCCGGGCCAGGACGGCTTCTACCGAGCGAGCCAGGTTTTCAGAGCTGAAATCGAGTTGCTTGTGGCCGGCGACGCCCAGCCTGAGGGCGACAAAGACCAGGTGGCGGTCCAGGACCTTTAGCGCTTCGCCCAGCCCGTCGAGCATATTGGGGTCCTGGCCGACGATCTCGAAAGTATTCACGCCGTTTTCGAGGGCGTTGTAGACGACGCGCACCCAATCGTGCGGACCCATGCGCTTTTGGGTGTCGGTGAGCGCCAGCGATATCGCCGAGACCGCCGTGCCAGAATGGCCAAAGGGTCGGAAGCGCATCCCCCTTGTCTCCCTTATTCCGGCGCCGAGGTGACGAGGGCGAGCGCGTGGAGTTCGCCGCCAACCTTGCCCTTGAGGGCGGCGTAGACGAGCTGATGCTGACGCACGCGGGGCAAGCCGCGGAAGGCTTCATCGGTGATTATCGCGCGATAATGGTCGCCGTCGCCGGCCAGATCCTCGATCGTGATCGAGCCATTGGGGAACGCCGCGCGCAGCTCCGCCTCTAATTTCGCCGCCGGCATCGGCATATTCGTAGTCCTCCAAGGATGATGAATGCCCGGGAAACCTTAAGTTTGGGCTTACGTGGCCGCGCGTTGGGCCGCGTTTCGCATTTGGGAAACCCGCTTGGCCGATGATGGCCGCATGAAGCGATTCATCCTGGGTTTTGCCCTGCTGCTCGCCGCCGGCTGCGACCGGCCAAGCAAGCTCTATTCCGAAACCATCCTCTTCCATTACCGCGATCCAGCGGCCGTCTTGAAGCCGGGGCTCTGGCTCTGGGAGCGGGAAGGGTGCCCGGTCGATGTGCGCCAGCCGACCTATCAGTGGGAGGACTGCGCCGAGACGGCCAACATCGGCGATGGCTGGACCGGGGATCTGATCCTTCGCTATCCTTTTGTGATCGCTGCGGGAAATCCCCGCGTGATGCAGATCGAATATGCCGGCGACTATGTGGGGTACGACTATATCGCCGCCCTGGAAATGGACACGCAGGGGCAGGTGGTCGCCATGTACCGCGAGCCCCTGGCCTGCACCATCGAGCCCGCGCTGGCGCCCGGCGAGCCGCCACCGGCCGGAGGCTTTCCCATGGTTCCCGGCGCCCCCTGCCCGGTGAAGGATGCGGCGGCGGTGCTCCGGGTGGCGGCGGACGCAGCGGCGGGTCCGGCAAAGGCGCCGAATTTCCGCTGGGTGCGGGAAAAGCCGGACTGATCCAAGGACGATCCCGGTGCGTAGATGTATTGGCGCCGGCCCACTCCCCCTCGACCCTCCGGCGCCATCGGCCGCCGGAGCTAAGTGCATGGCGCCGGCGGCCTTTTATTGGCCAATTCTAGACTCCCGGCCGGCAAATCCTTTAAGCTTAGGCATAGGGGACGTCAGACTTTAGGGGGTTACACACCATGCGTATCGTCATGCTTGCGGCCGCGGCCGCCTCCGCTGTTTGCATCACTGCTGTTCCGGCCGCCGCTCGCGCCGAATTGTTCGCCTCTTCCTCAAACTGGAACTGCCTGGTGAACGCGGGCGGCTCGGCGGTGCTCCGCGCTTGCAGGCCGGAACACAACACGTCTTTTCCCTATAACGCCGGGACCAACGAGTTCTACGGCGAGTTCAGGCAGGGCGGCCAATGCCTGGCGGCGGAGGGAAGCCGCGTTTATTTCGCCAATTGCAACGGCAGCGCCGCCCAGCGCTGGAAACTCGCGGGATCGACCACTCAACTGAACAATGAGCTTGGCATCTGCATCCGGGGTTCTGGCGGCTCGGTGAGCACGGCGGCCTGCCCGCAACGCGGAACCTGGGCCAACGCGGCCTTCGCCCGCGTCCCGCAGCTCGCCGCTGTGCCGCGCGGCACGGTGCTTACAAGGCGCGGCAATGACCTGGTGGGTCCCAATGGCCAGGTCTATGTGGGCGCTGTCGCACAAATCGTCGCGGCCGGCGGCGGCAACATCGTCGCGGCGGGCGGTGGGAACATCGTCGCGGCGGGGGGCGGCAACATCGTCGCCGGCGGCGGCGGCAACATCGTCGCGGCGGGCGGCCTCAACTAGCGCCCGGGCATAGATGCCGCGGACGCGTACGGGAGCGCGTCCGCGGCTACCCCGTCAACTGCCGGATGGACGGGCCGCCAAACAGGGTCAGCCAGGCCGTAGCGATGACCCAATGCAGGACAACCGCAGGCCAAAGCGACCCTGACCGGTGGCGCAAATAGGCGCAGGCGAGGCCAAGGGCGCCCGAGATGGCCAGGAAATCCCCACGCAGCAACGCCTGCGCGCCGGGGAAGATCAGGCCCTCCAACCCGTGCCAGAGCACAAAGAGCAGGGTCGAGCCCAGAACCCAGACCATGGGCCGCTTGGTTTCCCCGCGACTGGGGATGGGCCCCCGGAAAACCAGTTCCTCGGCAAGGGCGGGAACAAGGAACGCCACAAGGGCATCCAGCGCAGCTTCGGGTAAAGGATTGGGATCAAACTTCAGCAGGCCCAGGTAGAATCCCGCCGGACCGATCACGGCGGCCAGGGCCGCGGTCGCGCAAATTGTGTCGATCGCCATCTGAGGCGTCGGCCGCGCGCGCAAGGCTCGCAAGGAGCGCTGGGCGGCTGCCTTCACGCGCGAGACACCACCTTCAGGCGGATCCCATCCTTGGCCCGAAGGGTGATGCGGTGCGTCGGCATCGGCTCGGCGAGTTCCGCCGGCTGGAATTCGAAGGCGCGCATGAGGCTTCCCAGGGCGATCAAGGCTTCCTGTATGGCGAAGGTCGCGCCGATGCAGATGCGCGGGCCCTGGCCGAAGGGAATGTAGGCGAAACGGTCGATCTTTTCGCGCTCGCCGGGCAGGAACCGCTCGGGCCGAAAGGCTTCTGGGTCGTCCCAAAGAAGCTTGTGGCGGTGGATGATAAAGGGCGAGATGCCGATCAGGCTTCCCGGCGGGATCGGCCTGCCGCAAAGCTCGTCCTCCTCGCGGGCGAAGCGCAGGGTGGTTGGCGCGGGCGGGAAGAGGCGCATGGCTTCGTCGAACACGGCGCGCGACCAGGGCATTTTCGACTGCCAGCCGGGATCGGTCAGGTCCTGGGCCAGCGCCTCCGCGCGGACCTTCTCCTGATACCAGGGCGTGCGGGCGAGCAGATGCAGGGTCCAGCCCAGCGCCCTGGCGGTGGTCTCGTGCCCGGCCAGGATGAAGGTCAGGACATTGGCGCAGACCTCGCGGTCGGAAAGCGCGCCGCCGCCCTCGGAGTCCCGCGCCCCCAGCAGGGCGGTCAAGAGGTCCTGTGGCGCGGAGCCGCCGGCGATCAGGGCCCGCCTCTCGGCGACCATCTGATTGACCCGCCGCTCGAAGAAGGCGGCGTAGCGGCCGCCGCCGCCCAGTTTCGTGAGCCTGGGCACCCATAGGGGGACCGCCAGGATGTCAAAGGGATCGAGGCGGCCGGTGGTCTCGACAAAGCCGTCGAAGGCCTTCTCGAAATCGCCCGCCTCTCCGCCCAGAAGATTCGAGAACATGGTGTCGGAGATGATCTCGAAGGTGATCTTGGTCATCTCCGGGTCGATCTCGACAACGGAAGATGCGCCCTTCTCCACCGGCCAGGCGGCGATGCGCTGATCGCAGACCGCCTGCATGGCCTGGGCGAGGGTCGAGAGCTTGGCCGGGGTGAAGAGGGGGGCGAGGATGCGGCGCTGGCGGCGCCAGACCTCGTCCTCGGTCATGAAGACGCCATCGGCCACCAGGGGCCCCAGGATGCGGCGCGAGAAATCGCCCTTCTCGTAGTTCTTGGCGTTGTCGACGAGGACGCGCCTCAGGCCCGCGGGGTCGGCCAGGTTCATGACCACGCCGATCTTTCCCCGCACATAGATGTAGGGCTCGGCGTAGTGGCGCTCTGTGTAGACGGTCAGCGGGTCGCGCCAGCTGTTCCACAGGTATGGCAGGAGACGGAGGAGTTCCGGCGGCCGGTGCGGAACGATGGGGCGGAAAACGAAATCTGTCCCATCGGCCATGACGTCTAGGCCCTCCTGGCCATGTAGCCGGGAAGCCACCCCTCGTGGGCGGCGCGAAGCTGATCGAGCGGGATGTCGAAGAGACCCGCGGAACTGACTCCTCCACCCCCGGCGGAGCCGACCGCGATCGCGTGAACGCCGGCGGCCTGGGCCGCTGCGATGAGCTTTTCGGGGTCCTTGGTCGCCACGAGATATCGCCCCTGATCTTCCCCGAAGAGATAGGGATGCGAATGGGCGGCGCTAGATGCGTTGAGCGCCAGGCCCTGGTTGGAAGCGAGGGCCATCTCGATAGCCGCCAGGATCAGGCCGCCGTCGGCAAGATCATGAACAGCAGTGACTTGCGCCGTTTTTATAAGGTCTCTCACAAAGTCGCCGTTCCTGCGTTCGGCCGCCAGATCCACCGGCGGCGGGGCCCCGTCTTCACGGCCCAGCAGCTCGCGCAGATAGAGGCTCGATCCGAGCCAGCCGTGGTTCTCGCCGATCAGGATCAGGGCGTCGCCGGCCTTTAGCGAAGAGAAGTCGGCGGTCTGGGAATAGTCGGCGATCAGGCCCACGGCGCCGACGGTCGGGGTCGGCGGAATGGCGGCGCCATTGGTCTCGTTGTAGAGGCTGACGTTCCCGGACACGACGGGGAAATCGAGAGCCCGGCAGGCCTCGGCCATGCCGTCGATGGCCCGGACGATCTGGCCCATGATCTCGGGGCGCTCGGGGTTGCCGAAGTTCAAATTGTCGGTGATGGCGATGGGGTCGGCGCCGACGGCGGTGAGGTTGCGCCAGGCCTCGGCGACCGCCTGCTTGCCGCCCTCATAGGGGTCGGCCAGGACGTAGCGCGGCGTGCAGTCGGAGGTGACGGCGAGCGCCTTTCGCGTGCCATGCACCCGCACGATGCCGGCGTCGGCGCCGGTGGCGCTGTCCTCCAGGGTGTCGGCCATGACGTGGCGGTCGTACTGCTCCCAGAGCCAGCGCTTGGAGGCGACGTCGGGGGCGGCCAGCAGCTTGAGGATGGCGGCGGTCCAGTCGGCGGGGGGCGGCACCTCGCCCGGATCGACGGTGGGCTGGATGACCGGCTGCACCCAGGGGCGGTCATAGAGCGGGGCGTCGTCCGAGAGCGGGGAGAGGGGCAGATCACAGACCACCTCTCCCTTGTGCTTGAGGACGATGTGGCCGGTGTCGGTGGTCCAGCCGATGATGGCGGCGTCCAGGCCCCATTTCTCGAAGATGGCGTGGCCGTCGCGCTCGCGGCCGGGCTTGAGGATGGCGAGCATCCGCTCCTGGCTTTCCGAGAGCATCATCTCGTAGGCCGTCATGTTCTCTTCGCGCTGAGGCACCATGTCGAGGTCGAGTTCGATGCCGACGCTGCCCTTGCCCGCCATCTCGACGGAGGATGAGGTCAGGCCCGCCGCGCCCATGTCCTGGATGGCGGCGACCGCGCCGGTCTTCATCAGCTCCAGGGTGGCCTCGATCAGCAGTTTTTCGGCGAAGGGATCGCCGACCTGGACGGTGGGACGCTTCTCGTCGCTGTCCTCGTCGAACTCGGCCGACGCCATGGTGGCGCCGTGGATGCC
>DGYN01000102.1:16476-35993 GCA_002398405.1 Caulobacteraceae bacterium UBA5005 | reverse complement strand
CGGCGCGCGCCCGATCCTGCCGCTCGGTGGTGGGCGCCGGATAGTATTCGCCTGTGGCCGGCGGCGGCGGCGAGGCGGTGGGGGGTCTGGCCGGCGCCGCCGCTGTCGGCGCGGCGGGCTTTGGCTCCGCCGCCGCCACCTGGGGCGGCGGCTTCTCGACGCAAGGCTCCGGGAAGATCATCCGGTCGACCTCGGCCCGCGCCTCATTGAGTCCGAAGAGAAACTCCTCCTCCACCGCCTTGTATTGGGCCGCCATCCGGCCGACCGGCTCGAGAAGGTTCTGGATATAGAAGACGTAGTTGATGTCGTCGCCGAACTCGACCTTGGCCCGGTAGAAGGCCAACCGGTCGCATCGCGCGATGGCGTCCTGGATGGCCGCCGCATTGCTGGCGTTCTGCCGCAGGATCGCATCGCGGTAGGCCGCGAGCTGCTTCAGCTCAAGCTCGCCAATGTCCTTGGTGGGCTTGGGCCGGTCTTGCAGCGCCGGTGATGGCGCGCCCTGCGCCGGGACCGCCCCCGCGGCCAAACCCGTGGAAACCAGGAACGCCAAAACCAAAGCGGTGCGCATCAACACCCCTCCATCCTGTCAGCCCATCGGTGGACGGTATCATAGGGTCCAGGCCCATGTCAGGCGCCCGACGCAACCTCGGCGCGTTTTGTCCCTACCTGACCACCACCCTGGCGGTGGCGTGCATGTCGCCCGGTTTGGCGCCCGCTTCCCCGGTGGGGCGGCCCACGGAGCGCGGGTCCTTGCCGACGTAGATCTCATAGGTTCCCGGCCGGATGGGCACGAAGCTGAACCTGGCTTCCCCCGCCTCGTCGAACTCGATGGCGCGGAAGACGAGGGACTGCATCTGCACCTCGATGCCGGCGATGGTGACGATGCGCAGGTGGACGTTCTGCAGCAGATCGGTGGCCTCGAACCGCCACACCGCCTTGCCGTCGGACTTCACAGCCATGCGGTAGTAGTCGCCGGTGGTGAGACTGAACTCTTTCTGCGACAGCACCGGCGCGCCGTCCGCGCCGGTGGTGATGGCAAGGGAAAGCTCCACCGCCGGCAGGGCCGCCAGATTGCCGCCGACCTGGGCGTGGGCGGGGGCGTGGGCGCCGGCCGCCAAGGCCAGGAAAAGGGTGAGGAAAAGGGCGCGCATGGTCTTAAGGCGCCGTGGCGCTTGCCGCGATCCCCAGAAAGCCCAGCAAGGCGACGACGTAAAAGAGGCAGATGAACAGGGCGATGACCGAACAGATCAGGCCCGCGATCGCCAGCCCCTTACCGGTAGGTTTGCCCAGGCCGATGATCCCGAAGATCAGGCCCAGCGGCGCGAAGATCCAGGCGACCAGGCCAACGATCGGAATCCAGGCCGTCACCAGGCCAAGGATTCCCAGCACCAGAGAGGCGGTCGCCATGCCATTTGAGGGCGCGGCGGCCGGCGCCTGCACATAGATGTTCTGAGTCCCGGGTACGGGCGCTTCCGGCTCGGTCATGGTCGTTCCCCCGTGGCGATGCTGCACGCCTCGCGGCGTCGATAGGATCACCGGTTGACCGGTCAGGCAAGGGGCCGCGGTTTAGCCTTCCGGGCGAATTATTTGTGCAGCGAATGCTGCGGTGCACAATAAAAGATTGCTGCGCAGCATGAAGTGGCGTATTCATGGGCCATGCCCGGACTTCAAGACACCATCGCCGCCCTGATGCGCCACCGCAAGCGCCCATTGCCCGCGCAGCGGCGGGCGGTGTCGCGAATGCAGGAGACGACGAACTTCGGCGCCAATCCAGGCGCCCTGCGGATGCTGGTCTACCGGCCGGACTTCCTGCCCCCCGGAGCGCCCCTGGTGGTCGTACTGCACGGCTGCACCCAGAGCGCGGAGGCCTACGCCCATGGCGCGGGCTGGCTTGATCTCGCCGACCGCCACGGGTTCATCGTCGTGGCGCCCGAGCAGACCCAGGCCAATAATCCGAGCCTTTGCTTCAACTGGTTCAATCCAGGTGACGTGCGGCGGGACGAGGGAGAGGCTGCTTCCATCCGCGCCATGGTGGACGTCGCGGTGAGGGCCTTTGGGGCCGACCCCACCCGCATCTTCGTCACCGGCCTTTCCGCGGGCGGCGCCATGACCAGCGCCCTCTTGGCCGCCTATCCGGAGGTGTTCGCCGCAGGCGCAGTGGTCGCCGGCCTGCCGCACGGGGCCGCCGCATCCGTCCAGGAAGCCTTCGCCGCCATGGCCGCCGCCCAGCCGCGCGAACAGCAGCACTGGGGCGACAAGGTCCGCGCCGCCTCGGCCCACGCCGGGCCGTGGCCCAGGATCGCCATCTGGCATGGGGACGCCGACGCCACGGTGCGCCCCGGCAACAGGGACGCGATCATCGCCCAGTGGCGCGACGTCCACGACCTGAACCTCACCCCCACCCGCACCGACAATCTCGCCGGCCACCGGCGCGAGGTCTGGGCCAACGCCGCGGGCGATCCGACGATCGAATGCGTCACCATAGGCGGCATGGGCCATGGGGCGGCGGTCGGCGCCGCGGGGCCGGACGGCTGCGGCGAGGCCGGGCCCTACCTCATCGAGACGGGCCTATCCTCAGCCCAGGAGATCGCCCGCTTCTTCGGCATCGCCAAGCCGGGCGTGGCCCGCGCCGCGCCGCGCCTTAAGGACCCGCCCCCCGCGCACCACGGCTTTGATCCCGGCGCGGTGATCACCCGGGCGCTTCGCGCCGCGGGCCTGATGAAATAGACCTTCCGGCCGCCCGCGCGTTTAGAACAACAACCCTTTGCATCGGAGCCCCCCTTGGCCGGACGTCCCACCGTAATCGAACGCGCCTATGAGCTGGCCGATTCCGGAACCTGCCGCTCGGTTTCCGAGATCGTCAAAAAGCTCGACGCCGAGGGCTATCCCGGCGCCTCGGGCCAGCTCTATGGCCCGGTCCTGAAGGGCGAACTGCGCCGCCGGTGTCAGGCGGCGGCGGGCAAGGACGGCGCCTAACCGAACGTCACCCCCGTGCTTGTCACGGGGGCCGGACGACAGGCCATTCAAACAGAGACCAATGTCAGGCGCACAGCCTGAGCCGGCGTCCGGCCCCCGGAACAAGTCCGGGGGTGACGGTGGGTGGTTGGCGGGCGCGGACCAAGGTACATCTCGCGCAAAAGGGACCCACCCATGAAGCTCTACTACGCCGAGACCCTGGCGCCGCGGAAGGTCTGCGGCCTGATCAAGCATATCAACGCCCCGGTGGAGCTGGAGTACGTCGACCTGGGGGCCGGCGGTCAGCGGTCGCCCGCGTTTGTGGCGCTCAATCTCAACAAGAAGGTGCCGGTCCTGGTGGATGAGGGGCGGGTGATCTGGGAATCCAACGCCATCCTCACTTACCTCGCGCAGAGGTTCGCGCCCAACCTCCTGCCGCTGGACCAGCTGCCGGAGATCATCCGCTGGCTGTCCTGGGAAAGCGCCCATTTCAACCGCGCCTGCGGGGCTCTCTATGTCGAGTACGTCATCAAGGGCCACTACAACATGGGCCCGCCCGACGAGGCCGCCGTCGCCGCCGGCCAGAAGGAATTCCGCAAGCTCGCCAAGGTGCTGGACGCCCACCTGCAGGGCCGCGACTATCTGGTGGGCGACACCCTGACCATCGCCGACTTCGCCGTCGCCGCGACGCTTCCCTGGGCGGAGGAAGCCAATATCCCGCTGGCCGAATTCCCCAACGCCAAACGCTGGCACGACAACCTGCTGGCCCTCCCCGGCTGGCGCGATCCATTTCCGGTTAGGGGCTGATCGGCTCTCCCTCCAAATCCTCCCCGGCCACCGGGTCGTTGCAAAGCTGGCGTGCGAGCCGTACCGGCGGCGGTGAGGCTGGTCTTTGGGCGCCGTAAGCCCTCCCCCTGCCCCCTCCCTCCGGGAGGGGAATGGGAAGCGCAGGCCGCCGCACTCTTTCTCCCCTCCCGGAGGGAGGGGCGGGGGGAGGGATTACGGTCCCGAACGACCGCCCGCCTTAGCAGCTCAGCTTGACCGGTCCGCCGGCCCTGGCGTCGCGTGTCACCGTCTTGGTCCAATCGAAGGAGCCGTGGCAGACCGGCACGAACATATAGGTCTCGCGCAGCAGCACGCGGACGGGGCCGGGGCCGAAGGGGCCGTGATGGCTGGTGCGGGGCAGGGCCGTCCGGCGCTGCTCCTCCGTCGGCGCAAGCCGGGCCCACTCTTCGGTGGAGATGTAATAGAAGATGGTCGGCTGAGACGGGGCCAGTTCCACCTTCAGGACGCCCTCGGCGAAGGGGTCCTGCGCCCTTTGCGCCGCCGCGGTCCCGGCGGCCGCCCCAAAGACGCCTACGCAAAGGACAAGCACTGAAAGGCTAAGCGAAAGCACGGACTTACTGGTCATTGACCCTTCCCCCTTAAGCTTGGGGCAGATTACATGGTTCGCGAGCGGCGGGAAGGGTCGCGGCCATTCCGCATGCAGCAAAATCCTCCACCGTAGGGGGAGGGGGACCGCGTAGCGGTGGAGGGGGTCCTAAGGCGGAGCGCGCCCGGTTGAAGGGTATCCGAGGTCGGATTCCAATGGCCTCAGGCGCGGAGAACCCCCTCCACCATCTTCGATGGTCCCCCTCCCCCTACAGTGGAGGATTTAAGGCGCTGACTTGATTTCGCCCTGCGAAGGGCCAGCTTCAGGGGATGATCCGTTTCATCCTCAACGTCCTGTGGTTCATTCTGGGAGGGTTCCTGGCGGGGCTCGGCTGGTTGCTGGCGGGGGTGATTCTGTGCGTCACCATTATCGGCATTCCCTGGGCGCCGAGCGCCTTCCGCATCGCGGGCTTTTCCTTCTGGCCCTTTGGCCGGGTGGTGGTCGACCGGGACCAGGGGGCGATGCCGGTGCTGCTCAACATCCTGTGGTTCGTCCTGGCCGGCTGGTGGCTGGCCCTGGGACACATCGCGCTGGCCATCCCGCTCGCCATCTCGATCATCGGCATCCCGTTTGCCTGGCAGCACGTGAAGCTGGCCCTGCTGGCGCTGGTCCCGGTGGGCAAGGACGTGGTCGAGGTCTGAGCCCTTCCGCCCGCGCCGAATCCCCGCAAACTTCGCGCCGGGGAGGACTTCACCTATGCGCTGGCTTATCCGGATCATCCTGCTGCTCGTCGCCCTGATCTGCGGGCTGGCGGGCTTCCTCGCCTATCGCGTCATGGACGCCCGCGCGCAGACCCCTGCCCTCATCGCCGCCGCGCTCGCCAAGGCAGACCCCGATGTCCTGACCCTGCCGCCCGAGCGGGTCGCCATGTATCTGAAGGTCGAGGACCCCACCTTCTGGACAAACGACGGCGTCGATCTCAAAAGCCCCGGCGCCGGCCAGACCACCACCACCCAGGGCCTGGGCAAGCTGATCTTTTTTGCGCCCTTCAAGCCCGGCTACTGGAACAAGCTGCAGCTCATCCTGATGAGCAAATACGCGCTGACGCAAAAGGCGTCGAAAAAGGACATCTTCACCGCCGCCCTGACGCTGGCCTGGATGGGCGAGGCGGGCGGCCGCCCGGTCACCGGCTTTGCGGAAGCGGCCAGGACCTATTTCGGCAAACCGCTTGCGGCCCTCACCGACGACGAGTTCCTGGCCCTGACGGCAATGCAATTGGGCCCGGACCGGTATGACCCGGTGGAACACCCGGAGATGAGCGCCGAGCGGGTGGGCCGGATGAAGCGGTTGATCGCGGGGGCGTGTGTGCCGGCGGGGCTGAATGATGTGGGGTTGGAGGGGTGTAAGGGGTGAGCACGACCGATAGCCCATTGGATTTTTCCGACCGCATCTTGGGTGAGGTCCTCCGCCACGGCCTCGACCAGGGCGCCCGAACGCTGGAACAGTTGAGCGGCCAGACTATCGACCCGCCCTACGAAACGAGCCTTATCGAGCGCGTGGCCGAAGCCTGGGAGACCCCGCTTCGCTCCCTGACCTGCGCCCAGGTCTGCATGCTGGTAGGCCAACAGTTCGGCATGCAGTGGCTCGCAAAGCCCGTGCTGCGCCTGTTGGCCATCGCTCCCAGGGCGGAGTTCAGGTTCTACCCCGGCGACCTCACGCTTGGCGCATTGCAGGCGCACCGAGACCTGATGAGTCACGCGCCGGCCGAAACCCGCGCCTGGCTAAACGGCGACTTCGACTGGATGGCCGAGGCCTTCGCGTTTTCGGAAGGCCTGCCGGACGAAGCGGCGCAGGCGCTGTCGGCGGCGCGCAAGGCGGCGGCGCTGAACTAGCTTATCGCTCGATATGCGCCCAGCGATCGATCCTCAAGTATGATTGGGGACTATTAGAACCGGCACTGTGTTTTGCAGCAGATCAAGTCTAAGTAACATTTAGATCGGGATAATATATAGAGATAGGATTGTCTCCAGTATCAGTATTTTCTAGGGCTCTGCGAACCTGATTCGCGATTTCCGATTTATAGGTTTCAAGTTTCGGGACCAAACTATATATGCTTGAGTTATCAATAAATATTGTTCTCATCTGATTTATATCAAACGGAGGCTTATCGGATATTTGTGATATCTGAATCACTGGTTTTTTCAGCATGTGACGAATAGCAAGTTCATAAAAAACATTCGGATTGTGGAATGATAAATCGGCAATCACTACTCGCGCTCGCCTAATATACTCAAACACTTGGCGCGAAATAATTCCAGGCTTATCGATCTTGTCAGCCCTAATTACGACTAGGCCGACCGTCTCAAGGGCGGGTTCGACTATCGAGCTTAAGAACAAGTCAGAGTGTTTCCGGAAATCAGAACCTTCATCCCCGATTGGCGTAATGTAAAAGCACATACGCTCGAAATCGGCCTGTTCGGAGGTAATCGGAAGAGTGTTGGGCGTTGCATCTGCAACAATACGCACAGAAGGCGCAGGTATTTGTTGTGCGGATGCATCCACAAGGTGGTCGAGGGATAGGATCCTCTCTGACCCAGATAATGTCTGAAGCAAACCGACATTTTCCAAGTTCACGATAAAGCGGTCTACGGCCTCGTTCAAATATTCCTGAGGCACTCCCGCATCTCGGGCAGCGTCAACGAGCGCCGAGTTCGCTGGTCGTCTGTTGCCTGAAAACCTCTCGTAAAGTGTCTTGAAGGCAGGAACAGAGTCGATTGCGAGAATTACCCGAGTTCGAAGCTTTTCTCTGTGCGGGGTTGAATCGCTAAATATAGCAATGGCCTCATCTGTGAGGCCTAAGGTTTCTGCCTGATATCCACCTTTGACCAACAAATATTTGTTGGCATTCGTAACTATTTCCCGACTTGCGCTGCTTTCAGGTGATTTCTTTAGTTCGTCAAAGACTGTTAATCTGCGAACCGGATGTCCTGATCCAATTTCATATATTGCTCGAGCAAATGCTTCCGCCTCTGAGTAAGACGCTGACGGGAACGGCCTGTTTGCCCGTCCCTTTCGGCCGCCAGATTTTGGTTCTTCTGTAGCGGCTGCCGTTTGTGCCGCTGGTTTCTTAGGTGGCTTCGCCAAGATTGTGCGCTCCAGATCAGACAACCTTGGCTATATCATAAACGAGAACGTTATGTGAACCCCCGAGGTTCGTTTCGCTTTGGGTGAATTCCAGTGAGGAACTTGCCCCCATCCCCCAAAAGCAGTATCTCCCCGCCTCCCTAATTTCAGGAGAGTGAGCGATGGGCTACCGGGTCGCCGTTGTGGGCGCCACGGGTAACGTGGGCCGTGAGATGATGAATATCCTCGAGGAACTGAAGTTCCCCGTGGATAAGATGCATGCGATCGCGTCCCGCAAATCCATCGGCGTCGAGGTCGACTTCGGTCCCCACCGCATCAAGTGCGAGGACCTGGAGCAGTTCGACTTCTCCACCGTCGACATCGTGCTGATGAGCGCGGGCGGTTCGATCTCCAAGGTCTGGTCGCCGAAGATCGGCGCGGCGGGCCCCATCGTCATCGACAATTCCTCCGCCTTCCGCATGGATCCGGACGTGCCGCTGATCGTGCCGGAGGTGAACCCGGATGATGTCTCCTACGCGCACAAGAAGAACATCATCGCCAACCCCAACTGCTCGACCGCCCAGCTGGTGGTGGCGCTCAAGCCCCTGCACGATGCAGCCAAGATCAAGCGGGTGGTGGTCTCGACCTATCAGTCGGTTTCCGGCGCCGGCAAGGAAGGCATGGACGAGCTTTGGGATCAGACCAAGGGCATCTTCGTGCTCGGTCCCTCCGAGCCCAAGAAGTTCCCCAAGCAGATCGCCTTCAACGTCATTCCCTTCATCGGGTCGTTCAACGACGACGGCTACACCGACGAAGAGGCCAAGATGTGGAACGAGGTCCACAAGATGATCGACCCCGACATCGCGCTGACGGTCACCTGTGTCCGCGTGCCGGTGATGGTAGGCCATTCGGAGTGCGTGAACATCGAGTTCCACAACGCGCTGGACGACGATGACGCCCGCGAGATCCTGCGCGATGCGCCGGGCGTGATGGTCATCGATAGCCGCGACGACAAGGGCTACATCACGCCGAAGGAAGCCCAGGGCGAGCACGCGGTGTTCGTCTCGCGCATCCGCAATGATCCGACCGTCAAGCACGGCCTGAACCTGTGGGTGGTCAGCGACAACCTGCGCAAGGGCGCGGCATTGAACGCCGTGCAGATCGCGGAGCTGCTGCACGAACGCGGGCTCATTCATAGAGAGCTCGCTTAGATAAAGCCGGAAACAGCGGATTTTTTCTTCGCTTGTCCCGGTCAAGGCCGGGACCCAGATGACATCCTGCCTTGGCCGCGCTGGCGGACTGGAGATTAGGATGGTCGTCGAACTGCGCGCCCTTCCCCCTCGAGGGGGGAAGGGTAGGGGATGGGGGTGGACCCCCGGCTGTGTGTTGACAAGGCTCGATGGGCGCCGTTCGCGGTGTCTTGCGCCGGCGCGTGCGATCACCCCCATCCCCGGCCCTTCCCCCCTCGATGGGGAAGGGAGATGAGCGCCCTTCCCGACAACGAACGCAAGGCCGCCTGGGCTTCGGCGGTGGTCTGTTACCTGGTGTGGGGGTTTGTGCCGCTGCTGATGCAGCAGATCTACGCCCAGGGGCCGGGGGCGTGGGAGATTGTGGCGCACCGGGTGCTGTGGGGCGTCGTGGCGGCGGGGGTCCTGGTGCTGCTGGCCAAGCAGGGGCGGCAGGTGGTGGCGGTGTTCAAGAACCCACGGACGCTCGCCCTGCTGTTCACCTCATCGGCGCTGATCGCGGCGAACTGGGGCGTCTTCACCTTCGCGGTCAATGACGGGAAGGTGCTGGAATCGAGCCTTGGCTACTACATCAACCCCCTGGTCAATATGGCGGCCGGGGCGCTGATCTTCCGCGAGAGGATCGACCGCATCGCCCTGGCGGCCATTGCCCTGGCGGCGATCGGCGTGGCGGTGCAGGCCTTCGCGCTTGGCCGCCTGCCGTGGATATCGCTGGCGCTGGCGTTTTCGTTCGGCGGCTATGGGATCGTGCGCAAATGGGTCAAGGCCGACGCCCAGACGGGCCTCCTGGTCGAGTGCCTGCTGCTGGCCCCCTTCGCGCTCGGCTATCTGCTGTTCCTTGGCGAGGCCGGCCATTTCGGTGAGACCCCCGGCGCCACCTGGTGGCTGATCGCGTCGGGCCCCATCACCGCGGCGCCGCTCGCCCTCTTCGCCTGGGCGGCGCGCAGGATGCCGCTTTCCGCCATGGGCTTTCTGCAGTTCATGGCCCCGACCATCGGCTTCTTCACCGGCGTCCTCCAGGGCGAGCCGTTCAAGGCGCTGCACGCGGTGAGCTTCGGCTTCATCTGGCTGGCGGCGGTGGTCTTCGTCATCGGCGCGGTGCGCGGCGGGATGCGCGCGGCCAAGGAGGCGGCGCTGGAGGGGCCGGTTCCGGAGGCGCAGAGTAAGGGGACTGTTTGAAATCGCGCTCGCGATTTCTAACTGTCCCCGACGCCGAGGATCGGCATGTGCGGCCGGTTGTGATCATCCACCGTGTCGGGGACAGTTAGAAATCCTGCGGATTTCAAACAGTCCCCAGGCTGACGTACGCCGCCTCGATCAGCCGCCTCGACCTGGGGTCGCCGATCAGGTGGTGGCTTTCCTTGTTCATGACATAGGCGCCGGCGAGGCCCCGTTCGGGGTCGGCGAAGACGCAGGAGCCGCCGCGGCCGGAGTGGCCGAAGGTCTGCTTCCCCGGCCCGTAGATGAAGTTCGGCGGATTGCGCATGAAGCCCGCGGCCCACGACGCCACGAAGGGAACGACCAGGTCCTGGCCGAAGATGCGCTCGGCCGTGGCCTGGGCCAGGGCCTGTTTCGACAGCAGGGTCCCGTCGAGGACCGCCGCCATCAGGCGGGCCAGAGCCTGCGCCGTCGCATGGCCGTTGGCTGATGGAATCTCGGCCCGCCGCCACCTGTCCGTGGGACCGCCGGGAAAGGACCATTTGTTCATGAACGCCGCCTTGGCCGCCTCGCTCAGCGGCGGAGGGCCGAAGTCGGGCAGGCGGCTCGCCAGTTTCATCTCGGCGACGCGGGGATGTTCGCTGTCGGGAAGTCCGATCCACAGGTCGAGGTTCAAGGGGCCGGCGATGTCCTCGGCGAGCGCCCGGCCCATGGTCCGCCCGTCGACCCGGCGGAAGATCTCGCCCGCGGTGTAGCCATAGGTGATCGGGTGGTAGCCGCTGGCGGTTCCAGGCGGCCAGATCGGCGCCTGGGCGGCGAGCAGGGCGCAGATCGCGTCCCAGTCGAACCATAGGGCGGGGTCGATCTCCTCCGTGATCCCGGAAAGGCCGTCCTGGTGCGACAGGGCCTGTTCGACGGTGATGGCGCCCTTGCCGGCCTGGGCGAACTCGGGCCAGAGGCTGGCGACGGTCTGGCGGTAGTCGAGTTTTCCCTGGTCCACCAGGCGGGCGATCAGGAGCGCCGCCACGGCCTTGGTGCTGGAAAATACGGGGGCCAGGGTGTCTTCCGCGAACGGCCTGGTCTGCGCCCGGTCCGCGAAGCCGCCGATGAGGTCGACGACCGTCTCGCCGTCCTCGATCAGGCAGAAGCGGGCGCCGAGCTCCTCGCCGGCCGTGAAATTCGCCTCGAAGGCTGCTCGGACGGGCTCAAACCTGGGGTCGCAATGGCCGGTGATCATGGTCCAGGGACTAAGCGGCGGGGAACCTTGGCGCAAGCCGGGAGCTTTTCGACTGTGACGCTTGCCTCATTTACGCCGCGGCCGATTGCTCCAAGGCGCGCTGCGGCTTAGCTTCACCCGCCCCGAGACGGAACGACAAAAGAGAATGGCCAAGATCACCCTCATCGACGACGACGAGAACATCGTCGCCTCGGTCTCCCTCGCCCTGGAAAGCCACGGCCACGCGGTGAAGGCCTATTACGACGGCCTCTCCGGCCTGCAGGCGCTGGAGAACGATCCGCCGGACCTGGCCATCCTTGATGTGAAGATGCCGCGCATGGACGGCATGGAGGTGCTCAAGCGCTTCCGCGCCACCCACGAGACGCCGGTCATCATCCTGACGTCCAAGGACGACGAGATCGATGAGATCCTCGGCTTCAACCTCGGCGCCGACGACTATATGCACAAGCCGTTTTCCCAGCGGCTGCTGATCGAGCGGGTCAAGGCCGTGCTGCGCCGCGGCCGGGCCAACGAAGAGGACAAGGATCCCGCCAACGCCGGCCAGTCCAAGGCCATCAAGCGCGGCCGCCTGACCCTGGATTCGGCGCGCCACGACTGCCTGTGGGACGGCAAGCCGGTGAAGCTCACCGTCACCGAGTTCCTGCTGCTGCAGTCGCTGGCCCAGCGCCCCGGTTTCGTGAAGAGCCGCGACAACCTGATGGACGCTGCCTACGACGACCAGGTCTATGTCGACGACCGGACCATCGACAGCCACGTCAAGCGCATGCGCAAGAAGTTCCGCCAGGTCGACCCGGAGTTCGACGCCATCGAAACCCTGTACGGCGTTGGCTATCGATACCGCGAAATCTGAAGCCAAGCCGGGGTTCAAGTTCCGGTGGACCTGGGGCTCGCGCCTGGGCCGGACGATCATTGCCCTGAACGTGGCGGGCCTTCTGGTGCTGGTCACCGGGGCCCTGATCCTCAACGAGACCCGGCGGGCCCTGGTCAATTCCAACCTTGAGGCCCTGACCGCCGAGGCAGACACCTTCGGCTATCTAATCGCCCGCGCCGCCACCATGGGCGAGCCCGAACCCATTCTGGACGCCGAGGCGGTGCGCCGCTTCATCTTCGTCGCCCAGGTGCCGGAGACCCAGCGGCTGCGGATCTTCGACGGTCAGGGCAACCTGATCGCCGACAGCTTCAACGTCGTCGACCGCATCGAGCGGCGGGACCTGCCCAGGCTGCGCAGGGCGGGGGGCATCTTCAAACTCCATGCCGAGGACTTCGAGTCCGGCCGGGAGACCCGCGACACCCGCCGGGCGCTCGCGGCCCTGGAGGCGGAAACCAAGCTCGCTTTGAAGGGTGAACTGGCCATGGGGCCGCGCCCCACCTTCGGCGGCGACCGCGTGCTGTCGGTCTCGGTGCCAATCAAGCACGTCACGGCGGTGACCGGGGTCCTGACCCTGGAAGCGGGCGATGTCGACGAGATCATTCAGCGGGAGCGGGCGGCGCTGGCGCCCTTCGTGGCCCTGGCGGTCCTGGCGACCTTCGCCTCCTCGGTGCTGCTGAACTTCCTGGTCGCCGATCCGGTCCGGCGGCTGTCCCGCGCCGCCGACAAGGTGCGGATGAGCCAGGCCCGCGCCATCAGCCTGCCGGAGATCGCCCGGCGCGACGATGAACTGGGGGACCTGGCCCGAAGTCTCGAGACCATGACCCACACCCTTTCCGAGCGGATGGACGCCATCGAGCGGTTCGCGGCGGACGTGGCGCATGAAATCCGAAATCCGCTCACCTCGATCCGCTCGGCGGTGGAGACCCTGGACCTGGTCAAGGACCCCAAGGCCCGGGAAAAACTGATGGGTATCCTGCGCCAGGACGTCGGCCGTCTCGACCGGCTGATCACCGACATCTCCAACGCCTCGCGCCTCGACGCCGAGCTTTCCCGCGACACCCCAAGGCCCGTGGAACTGGACAAGCTCGCCGCGGATATCGTCGGCCTCTATCCGGCGGGGCCCAAGGCGCCGCGGGTCGTGCTCGACGCCCCGGCCGGACCCTATGCGGTCCTGGGACGCGAAGGCCCGCTGGCCCAGGTGCTGCGCAACCTCATCGACAATGCCCGCTCCTTCACCGCCGAGACCGGCAAGAAGGGCGCGAGCGTCCGCGTCGCCTTCGCCCGCCAGAAGAGCGATGTGCTGATCACCGTCGAGGACGACGGCCCGGGCATCCCGGAAGAGAACCTGGAGACGGTGTTCGAGCGGTTCTACACCTCCAGGCCCAAGTCGGCCTCGGGCGTGCATGGTTTTGGCGGCAACTCCGGACTTGGCCTTTCCATCGCCCGCCAGATCATCCAGGCCCACAACGGCCGGGTCTGGGCCGAAAACCGGCGCACCCCCTCCGGCGGCATCGAAGGCGCGCGCTTCACCATCATCCTCCCCGCCGCTCCGGAGCTGAAACTATGATCCTGCACGCCGGGCTGATGGCCCTGGTCCACGGAGCGGCCTGGCGGGGCGTGCTGATTACCGGCCCCTCCGGATCGGGCAAGAGCGACCTTGGCCTGCGCATGATGGATCACGGCTTTGCCCTGGTGGCCGACGACCAGACCCAGCTCTGGACCTCCGGCGGCCGGCTCTATGGCCGCGCCCCCGATCCGCTCGCCGGCAAGATCGAATCGCGGGGCAGGGGCGTGATCGACACCCCGTATCATCCCTATGTTTCCGTCGCCCTGGTGGTCGACCTGGACCCTGGCGCCGCCATCGAGCGGATGCCGGAACCTGCGGCCAAGGACCTGATGGGCCATGCGATTCCGCTGATGCGCCAAAACGCCTTCGAGGCCTCGGCGCCCGCGAAAATCCGCCGCTGGTTGATGGCTCTTGGATAAGGCCGTTAACGGGCGTATCTAGCCTTCCTTTCGCGCGGGGTCCCTTCCCGCGTACGGAGATGAGTCCCTTGGGGCGTAAGGCATGATCGGCCTCGTGATCGTTACTCACGGGCGCTTGGCCGAGGAGTTCGTTCTGGCCATGGAACACGTCGTCGGCCCGCAGGCCGGCGTGCGCGCCATCTGTATTGGCCCCGAAGACGACATGGAAAAGCGCCGCCGCGACATCCTCAAGGCCTGCGCCGACGTCGATGAAGGCCAGGGCGTCATCCTGCTCACCGACATGTTCGGCGGCACCCCCTCCAACCTCGCCATCAGCGTCATGGAACAGACCCATGCCGAGGTGATCGCGGGCCTCAACCTTCCGATGCTGATCAAGCTCGCCTCGGTCCGCACCCGCCAGGACCTGCAGAGTGCGGTGGCCTGCGCCCAGGAGGCGGGGCGCAAATATATCTCCGTCGCCTCCTACCTGCTCGCGGGCGAGAAGTGATCCATAGGCGCACGGTCTCAATCTGCAACGAGCGCGGCCTGCACGCGAGGGCCTCCGCCAAGTTCGTCAAGCTTGCAGCCTCCTTTGACGCCGAGGTCCGCGTCGGCAAGGACGGCCAGATGGTCGACGCCCGCTCGATCATGGGCCTGATGATGCTCGCCGCCGGCATCGGCTGCGACGTCGAGATCGAGGCGGAGGGGCCTGACGCGGAAGCGGCCATCGAGGCGCTGGCGGGGCTGGTGGCCGGGCGGTTCGACGAGGAGCGGTAAGATGAGTTCGAAGCCGGCGCGAACTTTTTCGTTGCTTGCTCGGACCGTTTTTGTCTCGGTCGCTCTACCCGCCGCAATCGCTCTCGGATTCTGGGACAGTTATCGTCACGCAGACATGGCGAGGACGGAGGTCACCAGAAGCGGATATCGGGAATTCTCCACACAGTCGGCCCTTTTTCCCCGCTGTCCGTTGGGCAGACACACGACTTATTTCGCGGCGCATCACGGGCCGTCCCACCAACGGCCACAGGGCTTCGTCTGCACCAGTCATTTCGCTCGCCCATATTTACGTGAGCTGCCGTCGTCAGCGGTGAACTTCGATATCGACATGTAAAGTCAACGCCCTGTTTAATAACCTAGGGTTCATCTAGGTTTTGTGATATTAGTCCTACATGGCCACCGTTTTCACGACCGCTCGCCGCTACCGCGTCGCCGTGAATTCGAATGATCATCCGCCCGCCCACGTGCACGTTTTCGGCAAAGGCTGCGAGGCTCGCTACCGGCTGAACTGCCCGGAAGGCCCTGTCGAGCTGTGGGATGCGGACGGCGATTGGACGTTGAAACACCTGAACGAGCTTGGCGAGGAAATCGCGAGCCAACTCGGCGAATGCTGCAGAATTTGGAACGAGATTCATGGCGAAGTTTAATGTGCTGGACCAAGCGACCTTCAAGAGGGCCGTGAACGCCAAACGGGGCCGCCCGCTTCCCCGTGCTGTCTCAGCGAAGTTCGACGTGCGATCGCATCGCGTGATCGTGCGCCTCGATACGGGGCTTGATTTCTCCTTCGATCCTCGAAGGGCGCATGGCCTTGCCGAGGCGCGGACTGAGGATTTCGGCGGCGTCACCGTTGAGGGCGTTGGCAGCACGCTCCGTTTCCCGCGGCTCGATGCGGACTACACGGTCTCGCGCCTATTGGAGGAATTCCTCGGGCCGCTCGATTGGTCTCGCCGCGAGGCGAGGGCCAAGGCGTCTCGCGAAAACGGAAAGCGTGGCGGGCGGCCGAAACAGGCAACCGCAGTAGGCTAGCGCGCCTTCCAGCTGAACCGCACCTCGACGGGGCGGCCCTCGACCGGACCAAGCTTGTCGGTCGCCGCGATCTGGTAGAGCGGCGCGCCCGTCAACGCCGCCTCGCCAAAGCCCATCCCCGGCGGGTCCTGCCAGTCGATCTGGCAGTCGGCCAGGGTCCCGTCGGCGCGGGCCACGCACCAAAGATTGGCGACGGCGGAGAGCTTGAAGCCGGCGGCTTGCTTGGGGCGCAGCGCCTCGATCTCGGCCGGCGTCGGCCGGCGGGTCCAGACCGGCTCGCGGATGATCTCCGTCGGAGCGACCTTGGCCGGCAGGGTAGGTGCGGGGGCCCGGCCGTCGCAGGACGAGACCAGCAGGGCGGCGGCGGCCAGGAGGAAAGGGCGCATCACCTGCGCCTACTGCGCAGCGCCCATGGTCATGGGTCGAAGACCCAGGTCCGCGAACAGGGCCGCGTCCTCGCTCTCTTCGGGGTTGGGCGTGGTGAGCAGCACATTGCCGACGAAGATCGAATTGGCGCCGGCCAGGAAGCACAGGGCCTGCAGCTCGCGGCTCATGTGATCACGACCGGCGGAGAGGCGCACCACGGCCTTGGGGCACACCAGACGCGCCACGGCGATCATGCGGACGAATTCGATGGCGCCGACGGACTTGCTGCCTCCCAAGGGCGTTCCCGGCACCGGCATCAGGTCGTTGATCGGCAGGCTGTCGGGATGGTGGGGGAGGGTCGCCAGGGCATGAAGCAAGCCCGCCCGGTCGCGCCGCGTCTCGCCCATGGAGACGATGCCGCCGCAGCAGGTGTTGAGGCCCGCCGCCTTGACGTGCGCCAGGGTGTCCAGCCGGTCCTGATAGGTCCGCGTGGTGACGACCTTGTCGTAATACTCGGGGCCCGTATCGAGATTGTGGTTGTAGTAGTCGAGGCCAGCTTCCTTGAGCGCCACCGCTTGGTGCGGCTCAAGCATGCCGAGCGTTACGCAGGTCTCCATACCCATGGCTTTGACGCCGCTGATCATGGCGGTGACCTTGGGAAGGTCGCGGTCCTTCAGGTTGCGCCAGGCCGCGCCCATGCAGAAGCGCTGCGCCCCGCCGGCCTTGGCCGCCGCCGCGTCGGCCAGCACCCGCTGGACCTCCATCAGCTTGGTGGCGTCGACGCCAGTGTCAAAAGCCTGCGACTGGCTGCAATAGCCGCAGTTCTCGGCGCAGCCGCCGGTCTTGACCGACAACAGCTGCGAGATCTGCACCTCCGACGGATCGAAATGGCGGCGATGAACCTCGGCGGCCCGGAACACCAGTTCGGTGAAGGGAAGCTCGAACAGGGCCTCGACCTCTTCCAAGGTCCAATCGTGGCGCGGGATCGCGAAATCGCGCGGGGCCGGATTGTCGAAGGGCATGGGAGCGCTCCCCAGAAACTATTGCCTCCGCTCTAGCAGCGCGCGACGCTAAACTCCACCGGTCTGGGAGGGCGGATATGCGTCGTTTGATTTTGCTTCTTCTGGCGGCTTTGGGGCTCACCGCCCCCGCCGCCGCCCAGCCGGCGCAACTCGCTTCCCGCGTCACCGCCGTCGAGGTCAAGGCCGTGGCGCCCGACCGCGCCTATGACGGCGTCGCCTATGTGAAGATCAGCGGGACCGTGCGCGGGATCGCCGATCCGCGCGAGGCCGTGGTGGGGATCGCCGCCCTGCCGAAGAACGCCGCCGGCCAGGTGGAGTGGGCCTCCAATTTCGAGATCATCGCCCCCGGTGAGGGCCAGCCGGCCAACGAGGTCCTCTATCTCGATACCGAAAACCGCGGCTCGGCCATCAGCCAGGGCGCCCTTGGCGGCTTCCTCCAGACCCACAAGACGTCCTACGCCCGGGTCCAGTGGCAGACCGGCATCTCGGCCGGCGTTCCGCAAACCGCCCAGGGCCTGGGCCTCGTTATCCTGCGCGATTTCGGCCGCTGGCTAGGCGGCCGCGCTCGGCAGGCCCCGGCGATCAGTGGCGGCTTTGTCCCACCGGCCCACGCCAAGCTGATGATCGGCGGCATCTCGCAGAGCGCCTGGACGGTGAACACCCTGATCGCCGAGGGCTTCAACGTCGACCCGGCCAGCAACCGCGGCGTCTTCGATGCGGCCATCGCCGTCGACGGCATCGGCAACTGGCTGGCCATCAACCAGCTTGGAGCGGCGCGCAACGTGCCTCAAACCCCGTATGTCGAGCCCAATGGTCCGCCGCTTTCCCGGACCGAGCTTCTCAAGCGCCCGGCGACAGATCCGCTCTACGTCGACATCGCCAACTACACCGACTTCTACCGCCTGCGCGCGGGCCTGACCTCGACGGACTTTTCCGGTCCGCGCTTCCGCCGCTACGACTTCCCATCGCCCCACGCAGTGGCGACACCGCAGGGGGCCGCGCGCTGCGGCGGCGGGGAGGCGGGGATCAACACGGTGCGCTATGCGCCCTATATGCGCGCCATCGTGCTTAGCATGGAAAAGGCCATCGGGGTCCGCGCCGCCCAGGGGGCCAAGGACCTGCCGCCGTCGGCGCCCTTCGTCCTCACCGGCGCGCCGCCGCCCTCGCCGGGGTTCAACGCCCTGCCGGGCTTCAACGTCCGCGTCCCGGCGACCGACCGGGGCTGGCCAAGAGGCGGCGTGCGGTTTCCCGAGGCCGTCGCGCCTCTGGGCCAGGCCGATCCGGCCGCCCTGTCGCCGGCGGTGACCACCTCGATCTCGGAAACCTGCGGCAACTTCGGGGGCTTTGCGCCCACCCCACTTCCCCTGCTGACCAATCTCTACGGATCAAAGGAAGGCTGGCTGAAGGACTATACCGCCGCCCTCGACCGCCTGATCGACCAGGGGTTTTTGCTGGCGGAGGACCGAGCGGGGATGCTGGACGCGGCGGGGCGGACCTGGCCCCAATGACCGTCGCCCCCGGACTTGTTCCGGGGGCCGGACGTGAAGCCTCTCAGATCGCGATAGCGTTCAACCGCAGAGCTTGGGCCATCTTCCGGCCCCCGGAACAAGTCCGGGGGTGACGGTCATTTTAGCGCATCACATAAAGATGTCTTTATGTGATTGTTGCCCTTCGCCCCTCCCGCCGCTATAGAGCCCGCACATTTCTCAGAGAATAAGGATCATCCCGTGGCCGACTACATCGTCAAGGACATCGCGCTCGCCGATTGGGGCCGCAAGGAAATCGCCATCGCCGAGACCGAGATGCCGGGCCTGATGGCCGTGCGCGCCGAGTTCGGCAAGGATCAAGTGCTAAAGGGCGCCCGCATCGCCGGCTCTCTGCACATGACCATCCAGACGGCGGTCCTGATCGAGACCCTGCAGGCGCTGGGCGCCGACATCCGCTGGGCCTCCTGCAACATCTTCTCGACCCAGGACCAGGCCGCCGCGGCCATCGCCGCCACCGGCACGCCTGTTTTCGCCTTCAAGGGCGAGAACCTCTATGAGTACTGGGAATACACCCACAAGATCTTCCAGTGGGCCGACGGCGGCTATCCCAACCTGATCCTCGACGACGGCGGCGACGCCACCCTGCTTTGCGTGCTGGGCCCCAAGGCCGAGAAGGACCCGTCGATCATCTCCAAGCCGACCAACGAAGAAGAAGAGGCCCTGTTCGCGGTCATGAACCGCTACATCAAGGAAAAGCCGGGCTTCTATTCGGCCATCCGCGACGCCATCACCGGCGTTTCCGAAGAGACCACCACGGGGGTCCACCGCCTCTATCAGATGGCCGAAAGGGGCGAACTGCCGTTCCCCGCCATCAACGTCAATGACAGTGTGACCAAGTCCAAGTTCGACAA
>DGYN01000102.1:0-16255 GCA_002398405.1 Caulobacteraceae bacterium UBA5005 | reverse complement strand
GACAACCTCTATGGCTGCCGCGAGAGCCTGGTGGACGCCATCCGCCGCGGCACCGACGTCATGCTGTCGGGCAAGGTCGCCGTGGTCTGCGGCTACGGCGATGTGGGCAAGGGCTCGGCCGCTTCGCTGCGCCAGGGCGGCGCGCGGGTCATCGTCACCGAGATCGATCCGATCTGCGCCCTGCAGGCCGCCATGGAAGGCTATGAGGTCCGCACCCTGGAGGACTGCACCCGCGACGCCGACATCTACGTCACCGCCACCGGCAACAAGGACGTCATCACCGTCGAACACATGCGCGCGATGAAGAACAACGCCATCGTCTGCAATATCGGGCACTTCGACAGTGAAATTCAGATCGCGGGCCTCAAGAACTTCAAGTGGGACGAGATCAAGCCCCAGGTCCACCACGTGGAATTCCCGGACGGCAAGAAGATCATCGTCCTGTCGGAAGGCCGCCTGGTGAACCTCGGCAACGCCACCGGCCACCCGAGCTTTGTCATGTCGGCCAGCTTCACCAACCAGACCCTGGCCCAGATCGAGCTTTGGACCAACCGCACGGCCTACGAGAACCAGGTCTACACCCTGCCCAAGCACCTGGATGAAAAGGTCGCCATGCTGCACCTGGAAAAGCTGGGCGCGAAGCTGACGGTGCTCAACACCGAACAGGCCGCCTACATCAATGTGCCGCAGCAAGGCCCGTTCAAGCCGGATCACTACCGCTACTAGGGTTTAATACGCCACTAGAGTATTATTGGGTTGAAATTCTACGCTATTGGCGTATGATTGGCGCGTGGAGATCGTTCGCACAAAGACCTACGGCAGGGGCGTCAAGCGCCTGAAGAAGCTTGGAGCGAAACAGTCTGACATCGACGCCATGGAGCAGTTGCTCGCCCTAAGCCCGGACGCCGGAGACGTCATCCAGGGGACGGGCGGGCTGCGTAAGGCCCGTTTTGCCTATCGCGCGGCTGGCAAGAGTGGTGGCGGCCGGACGATCTACTACGCCATGGCCAACGACGGGGCGCTCTATCTCCTCGCCGCCTACGCCAAGGTCGACAAGGAAGACCTGACCGCGGATGAAAAACGCCTGTTCAAGGCGTTGCTGAAGGACCTGACAGATGGCGAATAGAACTAAGATTGGTCTGGAAATTGAGGCGGGCTTGCGTGAGGCCATCGCTCACCGTCAGGGCAAGATCGCCCTGGAGACGGTCATCGTCGAGCCGATGTCAGCCTCCCGGGTCAAGGCGATCCGTAAATCCGTGGCCAAGAGCCCCCGGGAGTTCGAGGCAAAGTTTGGCATTCCCCGGCGCACGGTAGAGGGCTGGGAGCAAGGCCGCAGCCTTGACGTGTCCAGCCGTGCTCTTCTGACCATCATTGAACGCGAGCCTGAGGCGGCGCGGCGGGCGCTGACTTCCCGATAACAGGATCCCAGTAGTCCTCCCCTCGAATAGGGGAGGACTTGAGCCCGCTGGCGCCTCACACTCCCCACAACGGCGATCTCGCCGCGGTGAGGGTGTGACCATGAAGCTTTTCAAACTGGGGGCCGTCTGCGCCCTTGCCGCGGCGCTCAGCGCTTGCGGCGGCGGCGTTAAGGCGCCGGACGAGGTCGCCGGAACCTGGGGCGCCGACTGCACCAATCCCTTCGTCAAGTTCGACGGCGGCAAGATCACCGTCTTCCCGGACAAGGCCACCTACGACCTGACCTCGGCGGCCATCGCCAATGGCGAGCTTACCGTCGGCTATAAATCTCCCCAGGGCGAGATCAGCGAAGTCTATGTCATCGCCGGCGACACCCTGCGCCTGGACCGCGGCGTCTACGGCGGAACCGAAGCCAAGTGGGGCAAGATGCCCATGGGCAAATGCGCGGCCAGCGACGACGGCTGATCCTTCTCCCTCCCCTTCATGGGGAGGGACAGCCCGCGTCAGCGGGCAGGGTGGGGGGAGTCTGAGGACAATCACAGGCGCCGGCGTGAACCCGCCACTTCCCCACCCGCATTCGCTTCGCTCAAACACCCTCCCCATGAAGGGGAGTGAAGACGTTTGAATCACTCAACTTTCCAGCCCTACCGCGCGGTCCCGGAATCGTGCCAGAATTAGTATCTTGCATTGCGCAGTATCTGGTGCTACAGAGGTCCCATGCCGGAAACAATCCAGGTCCAACTCAAGAAAGGCGTCCTCGAGCTGTGCGTTCTCGCGCTGCTCTCTCGCGGGGACGGCTACGCCTATGACATCGCCAGCCGGCTGGCCAAGGGGATCGATATGGGGGAGGGCACCATCTACCCGCTGATGAGACGCCTGCAACAGGACGGGCTGGTTGACACCTATCTGCAGGAGTCAGCCTCCGGCCCGCCGCGCAAATACTATCGCCTGACCGCCGCAGGGCGCTCCAGCTTCGAGTCCCAGAAAACCGAATGGGCCTCCTTCGCCAAGGCCGTCGAAGACATCTTAGGGGGCGGTTCATGACCCGCGAAGCCTTCATCATTCGCCTGAAGGACGGCCTGCGCGGCCTGCCCCTTTCGGCCCGCGACGAGATCGTCCTCGACTACGAAGGCTATTTCGCTGACGGCGTCGCCGCCGGCCGCACCGAGGATGAAGTCGCCAGGGCCCTGGGCGATCCCGGCCGCCTGGCGCGGGAGCTCCGCGCCGAGATCGGCCTCAAGCGCTGGGAGGAAGAGCGCAGCCCCGGGGCCGCCGCCGGCGCGATCTTCGCCGTGCTGGGCCTGGGCGCCATCGACATCCTGATCATGCTGCCGCTCCTCCTGGCCATCGTCCTGACGCTGTTCTCGTGCTTCATCACGGCGATTTTCTTCTTCTTCGCTGGCGGCTTTCTGTTCGCGGCCGGCCCCTTCTGGCCTCTGCCGGGGGGGCCGGGCGCCGCGCTCCTGGCGGGCCTTGGGGTCATGGCCGGCTCCGTGGCCAGCATCGCCATTCTCACCCTGATCACCATCGGTCTGGTCAACGTCACGGTCTGGTACGGACGGCTGCATTTCAAGCTGCTCAAGCCCGCCGTCGAGCCCCAGGCTTAAGGGAGACCCATCATGATCCGCATCCTGATCATCACCGCTGTCTCCGGCCTGCTCATCTCGTTCGCCTGCCTGGGGGGCGCCTCGGCGCTGGGCTTTAACGACGTTCTCAAGAACGGCTGGAACTGGAACGCCTACGACATCACCATCGACGAGGAGACCGACGACCTGAAGATCGTCCCGGCCAAGGACGGCAAGGGCAGTTTCACCGTCAACGGCCGCACCGATGGCGATACCGGCGACTACGCGGTGTTCTTCGAAGGCCCGACCCAGACCCGCGAATTTGCCTGGACGGGGGCCGGCGAAATCGACATCGGCATGCCCGCCGACGTCACCTACACCCAGGGCCCGGCGCCCAAGATCGTTGTCACCGCCCCCACCGGGTCCCTGGACCGCTTCTATGTGGAGCGCGAAAATTTCCGCCTGCGCGGCTGGAGCTCGTCCAATACTTTCAATGGCGTTCCCACCGCGGATAATCTCTCGGGCGCCAACCGGCCCCCGCGGCTCAAGATCGAGGTCACCGCGCCGGGCGTTACCCGCTTTGACCTTTCGGGCAGCGAAACCATCACCATCGAGAACTACGCCCAGGATACGATCGAGATCGACCTCACCGGCGCCGCCAAGGCCACGGTCAAGGGCTACTCGCGCGTCGCCGACCTCGACCTTTCCGGTATCGCGGACGCTGACCTCTCAGGCCTCAAGCTCGTCGAGGCCGACGTCGAGCTCTCCGGCGAAAGCAAGGCGACGCTTGGCCCCGAACAGTCCCTGGAAGCCGACGTCTCCGGCCGTTCGCGCCTGATTCTCACCCGTCAGCCGCCCCGCATGCGCCAGGATGTCAGCGGCGCTTCGGTGATCGAGTCCGCACAGGCCGCCCCGCCCGCGAAGACAAAGTGATGACGAACGGGGAGGGAGCGCCTACTTAGGGGCCATGACCCTCCCCGTTTCCGCTCCCTCCATCCTCGACGCGAACGGCGTCGATCCCGAACGCGCCCGCGCCCTGCTGGGCGACGCCCTCCACGGCGCCGACGATGGCGAAATCTTTGTCGAGCAGTCCGAGCTGGAAAGCTTCCTGTTCGACGACGGCCGGCTGAAATCCGCCGCCTATGACGCCACCGAGGGCTTTGGCCTGCGGGTCGTGGCGGGCGAGACCGCCGGCTACGCCCACGCCACCGAGATTTCCGAGGCCGCTATTCGGCGCGCCGCCGACGCCGCCAAGCTCGCCCGTCGCGGCTATTCAGGGGTGGAAGCGCAGGGCCCCCGCCAGACCAACGCCAAGCTCTACGGCGAGGAGAACCCGCTGGCCTCGCCCGGCTTCTCCGACAAGGTCTCCCTGCTGCAGGAGATCGACGCCTTCGCCCGCGCCCGCGATCCCCGCGTCGTCCAGGTCTCGGCGTCCCTGGCTGGTGAGCGGCGGGTCATCGAGATCCTCCGCGCCGACGGCCAGCTGCTGCGCGATGTCCGCCCACTGGTCCGCCTCAACGTCTCTGTGACCGTCGAACGCGACGGCCGCCGCGAGAGCGGCAATATGGGCGCCGGCGGCCGCACCGGCTTTGAGGCCTGGATCAGCCCTGACAAATGGCAGGGCCAGGTCGAGGAGGCCCTGCGCCAGGCCCTGGTCAACCTCGACGCCATCGCCTGTCCGGCCGGTGAGATGGATGTGGTGCTGGGACCGGGCTGGAACGGCGTCCTGCTGCACGAAGCCGTCGGCCACGGCCTGGAGGGCGACTTCAACCGCAAGGGCTCCTCGGCCTTCTCCGGCAAGATCGGCCAGCGCGTCGCCGCGCCGGGCGTCACCGTCTTCGACGATGGCTCGATCCTCGGCCGGCGCGGCTCGCTGACCATCGACGACGAGGGCACCCCGACCGAGCGCACCATCCTCATCGAGGACGGCATCCTGCGCGGCTATATGCACGACCGCATGAGCGCCCGGCTGATGGGCATGGAGGCCACCGGCAACGGCCGCCGCCAATCCTATGCCCACATGCCCATGCCGCGCATGACCAATACCGGCATGCTCGGCGGCGACCACAGCTTCGACGAGATGATCAAGAGCACCAAGAAGGGCCTCTATTGCGCCAGCTTCGCCGGCGGCCAGGTGGACATCACCAACGGCAAGTTCGTCTTCCAGTGCACCGAGGCCTACCTCATCGAGGACGGCAAGATCTCGACCCCGGTGAAGAACGCCACCCTGATCGGCGACGGCCCCAGCGCGCTGACCCGCGTCACCATGATCGGCGATGACTTCTGTTTCGACCCCGGCATCGGGGTGTGCGGCAAGTCGGGGCAGGGCGTGCCGGTGGGCGTCGGCCAGCCGAGCCTTAAGATCACGGGCCTCACCGTGGGCGGCGCCGGGATCTAGGGTTCCTTGGGCGTGTAACCCGGCGGGAAGCTGGGCGCGTGATAGATGCCCATAGAGGTCAGGGACGGCTTGAAGATCTTGTGGCAGCCCTCGCAGGCCTCGACCAGCCGGTCGCCGGCCTTGTCCACCGCCACAACATTCCTGGCCTTGGCTGCGGCCAGGGCGTCCATGCCCGCGGCGCTCATTTCGTCGGCAAACCCGATCCACTGTGGATCCTTCACCCACCCGGCATCGCTGGGGCCGGTTCCGGCCAGCTGGATAAGCTTGCCGGTCACCGCCATTTGGTAGGCGTGGTACTCAAGCTCGCGCCATTCCTTGGGGTTCTTGGGCGGGTCGTAGGCGTCCAGCCAGATGGGGTCGGCGGCCTCGCTCACCATGGCCACCATGCTGGCGTTGATGCTGACCGGCAGGACCGGGGCCGGGGCCGGGGCGGCGGCCTCGGCGGCCGACTCCGGCGGGGCCGCGGCCTCCTGCTTTTCGCAGGCGGAAAGCGCCAAAACACTCGCAGCAAAGGCGAGGCCTGTAGCAAGGGTCCGGATCATCTGCCGCTTCTCCCGATGGCGATCTGAGAAAGGCAGTCTGAAGGGGCTACAGTCCCCGTCTGTGATCTGAATCAACCCGGTGTTCTAGCCGTCCAAGGTCCCAGGCTTGCGCTTTCTGTCAAATGCCTCGTGCACCGCCAGCGGGTCCGTATCGCTGGCTCCATGCGCCAGCTTTTTGAGCCAGGGTGACGCGGCCAGCAGGATGACGCCCAGCCCAATGCCCCATAGCCCAATCATCTGGAAGACTTCGGCGTAGGTGGCGAGCGCCTTGCCAGGGTCCAGGACCTGCCCAGCCACCGTCTCGGCCGCGGTCAGCTGAGCGATGATGCCGCCCAGCCACTGCGCCCAGGAGGAGGCCAGGAACCATGTCGCCATCACCGTCGAGACAACTGCCGGCACCGAAAGCTTGGTCATCTGCGACAGGCCGACCGGCGAGAGGCAAAGCTCGCCCGTGGTGTGCAGCAGGTATGCCAGCACCAGGAACAGAAGCGGCACCTGGAAAGATGCGTCCGCAAAGCTCGCGCCCCACACCAGGACCATGAACCCGGCGCCGACCTGCAAGAGCGCGATGCCGAATTTCACCACGGGGTTCAAGTCTTTGCCCCGGGTCCCAAGGAAGGCCCAGATCGCCGCGAAGACCGGGGCGAACAGCAGAATGAAGCCTGCGTTGAAGGACTGGGTCTGGGCGGCGGTAATCGCCTCCCCGCCGCCGATGCCCAGATCGGTGTTGCGTTCGGCGAATTGGTTCAGGGACGAGCCTGCCTGTTCGAACAGGGTCCAGAACACCACGGATGAGGCGATCAGAATGAGGGCGAGGAATATCCGCTCGCGCTCGATCTTGCTGCATTTGGTGAAGCAGAACCAAAGGAGGTAGCCGAGCACGGCCACCGACCCCACACCCAGCATGATCCCGATGCTGGCGTTGTTCTGGACGAGCAACCACACGGCCCCCACCCCGATCAGGGCGGCCAGATAGATCGTCCACTCCACATTGATCGGCCCAAGAAGCGGCTTTTTGAGCTTCTCCGGGGCAGGGGGCTCGCCCTTGCCTTCCAAGAGGGGCTTGCCCCAGACGAACACCAGGAAGCCCAGCAGCATGCCGACGCCGGCCAGGCCAAATCCCCAGGACCATCCATAGTTCTGCCCAAGGTAGCCGCAGAACACCGAAGCCAGGAACGCGCCCAGGTTGATGCCGTAGTAATAGAGGGTGAACCCGGGATCGCGCCTTGGATCCCGCTCTGGATAGAGCTGGCCGACGATGGTCGAGATGTTGGCCTTCAGGAAGCCGACGCCCATGATGATCAGCGCCAGCGCCAGAAACAGGACGTGGCGGAAGATGTCCGGCGCCTTCTCCACGGTGAGCTCAAAGGAGCCCTTGGGCAGGGCGGCGGGCACCGGCGAAGTGGCCGGCATGTCCTTGAAGGCCAGACCGCCGTCGGGAAGCGCGCTGAATTCATAAAGTCCATCGCCGACTTTCAGCCGCACCTGGCGTTCGTCCATGCGGCCATCGACCTGGAACTCGTAAGCGGCGCCATTGTGGTTGAGGATCTGCTTCGCGGCGGGCCCCTCGAAGGCCATGGTCAGATGTCCGGCGACCAGCAACAGGGCCCCAAAGGCGATGGCCTTGCGCGTCCCCAAGAACTTGTCAGCCATGAGGCCGCCGATCAGCGGCAGGAGGTACACGAGGCTCGTATAGGCCCCGTACTGTCCCTGCGCGGCCTTGTCGTCGAACAGGAAATGCTGCGTCAGATAGAAGATCAGAATGCCGCGCATGCCGTAGTAGGAAAACCGCTCCCACATCTCGGCGAAGAACAGGACGAACAGGCCCTTGGGATGGTTGCGAAGTTGCAGCGCCACCGGGATGAAGGTCAGAGCCGCGAAGATAAGGCCGAAGATTTCAAACTTACCCAAGGTCCCCACCTTCTGTTCGTTGGTCTTGCCTCGAAACAGACCACGGCCCTTCAGGATTAACAAGCGGGGCGGGAGCAAAGCGTGGCCGCCGCGCGTTAGCCTCTCAACAGGAGGATCACCCCATGACCGACCTCACCCATCCCAAGCATCGCGTCCGCGCCCTGCATCACGGCCACCTGCTGGCCGACAGCGGCAGCGCCGTCCTGGCGCGCCAGGCGGGCCAGCCGGACCGCTACTTCTTCCCCCGCGAAGGTGTGGAGATGGAGGTCCTGGTCGCCACGGGCTTTTCGCGGGAGTTCGCCGGCTTAGGGGTCGCCCGCGCCTACACCCTCAACCGCGACGCCAGCATCGTGGAACATGCGGCCTGGTCCTTCGAGGATCCCTCCGCGCCGGAGGAATACCGCGGCCTGATCACCTTCGACCTCGACGTCATCCAGATCGAAGAGGACGAGGCGTCCGATCCCCTCTGGGACAAGGAGGCGGACAAGATCAGCGACTACATCCGCCACACCGACTCCGGCTCAGGCCGCAGCCAGGAAGTCCCCTGGGCCGCCAACCGCGACATCCCCTCGGACCTGCTCGGTGAAAACGACGACGAGGATGAAGACGCCTTCACCCGCGGCAGCCCGACCTAGCCGCCCAAGGCCGCGACCCGCGCCCGCGCGCCCTGATGTCCGCGGTCCGCCGCGAAGCGATACAGACGCAGGGCCTCTGCGGCGTTCTTGGGCAAGCCGCCAAGGCCTTCCTCATAGAACTGGCCGAGGGCGTATACGGCCGACGGCTCTCCGGCTTCGGCCGCCAGGCTGTACAGGCGCGCCGCCTGACGGTCGTCCTTGGGAAGGCCGCCTCTGCCCGCAGCGTAGAACATCCCGAGATTGGCCTGCGCCGCCGGAATCTCTTGAGCCGCGGCCCGCGCGTACCAGACCGCGGCCGCCGCATCGTCGGGCGTCAGCCCGCCGAGTCCCTGTCTGTGGTAGTTGCCCAGATTGGCCTGAGCGAGCGCGTGGCCCTGATCGGCTGCCTTGCTGAACCATGACCGGGCCTGAGCAGCATCCTGCGGGAGCCCCCGCGTTCCCTGGTGATAGGCGGCGGCAAGGTCGAACTGCGCCTGGGCGTTGCCCCGTTCGGCGCGGCTGATCAGATTGCGGTTCAGGGCTTCGACGTTCATGGCCTGCCCGGCCGGTCCCAGCGGCGTCATGTCCTTGCCGATCGCCGCCCTCCGGGTCGGAGGGCCGGCGAACGGCGCAGCCAGATACGCGCTCACGCCCTCGCTCGCCTGCACGCCTTTCGCGGCTTCGGCCAGGGTTCGCGTCAGGCCCTCGGTGGTCTCCACGACCATAGTGTAGTCGGTCTCGCCGAAGGGCGAGGTGTAGGTCGCCTTGAACGCCGTGCTGTAGAGCAGTTTTCCGTTCAGGCAGGCGTTCACGCCCAGCACGAGATCGGAACTCGTCACCTGCTCGGCCAAGCCCGTGTAGGCATATTTGTAGTCGAACCCGGTGACCTGCAGGACCAGGCCATGTCGCGCCTTGGCGGCGTCGGTCACCAGCTCCACGTCAGCGAACCACTCGTTCAGCACCGGCGGAGCGATCATGGCCAGCCCCACCCCGACGGGCACATAGTTGCTGACCGCCGAGGCGAACATCGGGTTTTCAGGACGGCCGATCCAGACCGTGCTCAGCAACTCCGGCGTCAGCACCACCGATACGCCTGCCGCGCTGCGCTGGCCGAGCGGCGTCCTCTGCGGCGGCGAGAAGCGCGCGACGTACATGTTGGGTTCGCGGCGGTCGCCTGGCAGCTGGCCCGCCTGGACGGCTCGGCGCAGGGCGAGCGCATCCGTTCCAGTACTCTGCGCCGCTGTGCGCAACCTGGCTATCAGGCCTTCGTAGTAGGGGCTGATCCGCCCCACGGCCCGCCGCTCGCCGGCCGATACTTTGAGTTCGCCCGGCGCGGCGCAGGCGAACGCGTCCATCGATGCGCAGAGCCATGCCACCGCCGCCAGAACGCCCGCCAATCGCCTTGTCTTCCGCCCCGCCATGGGTTGAGGTTCGCCCGCGCGCGGCCAAGTTGCAACGTCTTCCCGCCCAACCTGCGCCGGGCTAAGCTCGTTTCCCATCGCTACGGACACGAGGCCTTTCATGGAACTGGCGCGGCGTGAGGCGCTCTTCGGAGCCGCGGGTTTGGCCCTGGCGGGCTGTGCAACCACGGCTCCGGCCGATTCCCTGCAGGCGGCCTTCTTCTACGGCTTCACCCTCTATGAATTCGCCCGCACGGCACAGGAGCGATCGGGAGCGGTGGCCGGCCGGCCCGGCCTGTTGAATCAGTTGAGCCACCGCGCCCAGCTGGCGGACCACACCGCCCGTCAGGTCACCGCCCCCAACAACGACACCGTCTATTCCTCGGCCTTTCTGGAGCTCTCCGGCGGACCGGTGGAGGTCGTCTCGCCGACCAGCACGGACCGGTACTTTTCCATCGCCTTCATGGACGCGTTCACCGATAACTTCGCCTACATCGGAACCCGCGCCACCAAAGGGCAGGGGGGCGTCTTCTGGATCGTGGGCCCCGGGTGGCGGGGCGAGGCGCCCGGCGGCGGCGTCACCGTGATCCGCTCCACCACCAACGATGTCTGGATGCTCGGCCGCGTGGTGGTCGACGGGCCCTCGGAACCTTCCATGGCCGCCGTCCGGAATTTTCAGAGCCGGATCAGGGTCAGCGCCTCCCCCGGCCGGACCCCCCGGTCCTTTGGCGTTCGCGCCAGTGACGTCAATGACCCGGCCGTTTTCCTGGGGGTCGTCAATGACATCCTCACCCGTTCGCCCGGCGGTCAGGGGCACACCGCCCGCGCCCGCCGTTTCGCCGCCCAGGGCATCGGCGCCCCCGCTTCCCCGGAGGTCTTGGCCGCCTGGCGCGACTATCTGCCCAAGGGCCAGCAGGCGCTGCGCGAGGCCTTCCAATACCGCAGCAATATCGTCGATGGCTGGAGCTATCAGGAAAAGGGCGTCGGTGATTTCGGGACCAACGACCGCCTCCGCGCCTCCACCGCCCTGGGAGGGCTCGCGGCCCTGGGTGAAGAAGAGGCCATGTACTTCCACGCCAACTTCGCCCCGGACGGCTCGCGCCTCACCGGCGCGCAGAAGTTCCTTTGGCGCGTACCCCCCGGCGGCGTTCCCGCCGAGGCCTTCTGGTCCTTGACCATGTACCAGGCCGAGCCCGACGGCCGCTATTTCCTGGTCGAAAACCCCATCAACCGCTTCGCCATCGGCGACCGCACCCCGGGCCTGGCGCGCGATGATGACGGCTCAATCCCCATACTGATTCAGCGCGAACGGCCGCAGGGCCGCTTCGCCGCCAATTGGCTGCCAGCGCCCGCCGGGCCGATGCGACTTGCCCTGCGCGCCTATCTGCCCAAGCGCGAGCTTCTCGAACGGCGCTGGCGCGTGCCGGCCCTGAGCCAGGTCTGACCCATGCGCGTCTTCCTCCAGCTCGCGACGCTGCTCACCGGTCTCCTGGTATTCGCCTGCGCGGCCCAGGCTCAGACGGTGAAGATCGCGTCTGGTCAACTGCGCGGCGTTGAAGCCGCCGGGGTTTTGTCCTGGAAGGGCGTTCCCTACGCCGCTCCGCCGGTGGGCGACCTGCGCTGGGCGCCGCCCAAGCCCCCGGCGCCCTGGCTGGAGGTCAAGGCCGCGGACAGGATCGGCCCCGCCTGTCCTCAGCCGGAGCGTGGTGACGGCGGCGGGGTCGGCGCCCCGCCCACGCAGAGCGAGGATTGCCTGACGCTCAATGTCTACGCGCCCGCGGGCGCCAAGAACCTGCCGGTCATGGTCTGGATTCACGGCGGCGCCTTCCGCCTCGGCTACAGCGGCGCGCCGCTCTACGACGGAGCGGAGTTCGCAAGGCAGGGCGTCGTCCTGGTGACCATCAACTACCGCCTGGGCCTGTTGGGCTTCTTCGCCCATCCCGCGCTCACGGCGGCGGCCAAGCCCGACGAGCCCCTCGGCAACTATGGCCTCATGGACCAGATCGCCGCCCTGCAGTGGGTCCAGGACAACATCGCCGCCTTCGGGGGAGACCCGAAAAACGTCACCGCCTTTGGCGAAAGCGCCGGCGGCGCGAGCCTCGTCTATCTGCTGACCAACCCTAAGGCGAAAGGCCTCTTCTCCAAGGCCATCATTGAGTCCGGCGGCGGCCTGCAGCGGCCCATTGGCCTTGCCGAAAACGAACAGCGTGGCGTCGCCTATTTCCGCCCCCTCGGCGCGCCCGCCGACGCCAGCCTCTCCGACCTTCGCCGTACACCGGCCTCCGCCTGGGTTCGCGCCCAGGGCGGCATTCAGGGCGGCGCCCCGACGGCTGGCCGGGCGGGCGGCGGCCTCGGTTTTGGCCCCTTCATCGATGGGCGCCTGGTCACCGAAGCCCCCTTCGAGGTTTTTCAGGCGGGGAAGGCGCACGATGTCCCGCTGATCGTCGGCGCCAATTCCAATGAGGCCAGCGTACTTGCGACGCTTGGCGTGCCGCAGGGCGCCCTGGCGCTGGCGGTGGGTCCAAGGATCGTCCAGCTGCGCCGTCTCTATGAGGCGCCCGAGCCGGCCGAGTTCCAGCGCCAAGCCATGGGCGACCTCGTCTTCGTCGCCCCGTCCCGCTGGGTGGCAGGGCAGGCGGCCAAGGGGGCGCCAAGCTACCTCTACTATTTCGACTATGTCGCCGCGGCTCGCCGCTCGGTCCTGCCCGGCGCCAACCACGGCTCGGAAATTCCCTATGTCTTCCAGACCTGGAAAAGCGCGCCCCTCCTGGCCGCCGGCATGACCAGCGAGGACCGGGCGATCTCTTCGATGATGTCCGCCTGCTGGGTCTCCTTTGCCAAGACCGGCAAGCCCGCCTGCGCCCCCGCGCCGGACTGGCCCGCCTACGATCCGGCCACCGACCTGCAGATGGAGTTCGCGCCAAAGGTCCAGGTCCGCAAGCCGCCGCGGGCGGCCGCTTTTGATCTGCTTACTGAAGAGTTTCGGCGCAGGCCTTAGGCTACGGCCGATTGATCAGGATCAGCCCCGGGTCACGCAGATAATAACCGGCCAGCTGAATGCGCACGGTCACCTTCTGGTCGGTGGTGTTGGCAAGGTACCAGCCGTGGATGCCGTCCATGGGGGCGACAAACTGGCCGTGGGTCGTCGTCATGGCCTTCTCCTCGCGGTAGAACATCACCGCCCGGTTGACCTCGGCCTCGCCGTGGAACTCCGAGACCACCGCGCCGGAGGCGATCAGGCCGTAGACCATGGCGTCGCCGGCCTTCATCCGCACCTTGAACTCCAGCCTCCCGCCCACCTGGCCCTTGGGCTCCAGAGGCAGTTCGATGACGTCGGTGCGGAAGGCCGCGGCCTGTTTGCGCTCGATATTCAGGTTGGGCAGGTCGCTAGACCGGAACTCAGGGGTCGGCGGCGGCGGGGCCGGCGGCGCGGCGGCCGGCGGCTGCTGCAGCAAAAGGAAGGCGATCAGGCTCAGCATCAATAGGCGGTCGCTTGGTAGGCCCTGGAGGCGTCGCCCTGCCAGGGGCCGTTATAAAGATCGAGCAGACGCTCGGCGGGCGTCACCCCGCTCTCGGCGATTTCGGAAAGCGGCGCAAGATAAACGCGCTCATCCTCGCCGTTCTCAATCCGCGCGCGGGCCTTCAATCCCTGCGCCGCGATGGCGATAAAATCCTTGGCGACGTCCTGGATCGTGCGCCCGGCGACCTTGCCCTTCAGTCCGTGAACGAAGGCGTCCCGGCGAAGCCCGACCCGATCATCGCGGCTCCAACCCTTGCACAGATCGAGCGCCGCATCCCGCGCCGCCTCGTCGTAGAACACCCCCGCCCACAATGCCTGCAGCGCAAGGATGCGATCCACCGGCCCGGTGTCGGCGCCGCGCATCTCCAGGAACTGCTTGAGGCGGACCTCCGGAAAGATGGTGGTGATGTGGTCGCCGAAGTCCTTGATCGACGGACACTGGCCGGGAAGCTCCGGCAGGTCGCCCTTCATGAAATCGCGGAACGATCGCCCCGCCACATCGATGTACCGCCCGCCGCGCTTGACGAAATACATCGGCACGTCGAGCGCGTACTCCGCGTACCGCTCGAAACAGAATCCGTCCTCGAACACGAAATCCAGCATCCCGGTGCGGTCCGGATCGGTGTCGGTCCAGACGTTGGCGCGGCTGGACAGAAGTCCGGTCGGCTTTCCCTCGACGAACGGGGAATTGGCCATCAGGGCCGTGGCGATCGGCTGCAGCGCCAAACTCATGCGGAACTTGGCCACCATGTCGGCCTCTGAACTGAAGTCCAGGTTCGACTGCACCGTGCAGGTGCGCAGCATCATGTCGAGGCCCAGCCGCCCCTTAAGCGGCATATACCGCCGCATGATGTCGTAGCGGCCCTTGGGCATGACGTGCACGTCCTCGCGCCGCCAGGTGGGCGTAAAGCCCAGCGCCGAAAACCCGATCCCCAGCTGGTCGCCGACCGCCTTGGCTTCCTTGATATGCAGCTCGGTCTCGGCCCGCACCGCATGGACATCCGGCAGCGCCGCGCCCGAAAGCTCGAACTGCCCGGCGGGCTCCAGGCTGACCGAGGCGCCGTCGCGGACCAGGGCAATGACCTTGCCGCCCTCTTCCACCGGGACCCAGCCAAAGCGGGTCAGGCCGGCCAGCAGGGCCTCGATCCCCGACGGCCCCTCATAGGGAACGGCGGCCAGGGAGCCCCGCTGAAACACCACCTTTTCGTGCTCGGCGCCGATGGAAAAGAGGGACGCGTCCTTCACGCCCCTGGCGAACTCGGCCGTCAGGTCGTCGAGCGTCAGCCGCTCCCCGGACACACAATCGGCCATTCCCACTCCCTCTTCCGCCTTGTCTTGGCGGCCGTTCCGCGCTTTTTGGCGCTAAAGGGCGCGCGCGGCAAATGCCAAGTTGGCGAGCACGCTCATGCGCCGCAAGCCTTTGCGCAAATAGTTTTATTGGTCAGATGTGACGGAAGGGCGAAAGAATTGGCCGAAGGCCTTGTCATAGCGGTCGATGGTCCCGCCGCTTCCGGCAAGGGCACGGTGGCCAGCCAGCTGGCCCGCGAGCTCAATCTGCCCCACCTCGACACCGGCCTGCTGTACCGCGCCGTCGGGGTCCTGGCCGAGGAGGCGGGCCACGATCTCGACAACGAAGCGGCGACCGCCGACATCGCCTCCGCCCTTGATGCGCTCGCCATCGAGGATCCCAAATTCCGCACCCGCTCCGCCGGCGAGGCCGCCAGCCGCGTCGCCGCGCACCCCGCCGTCCGCGCCGCGCTTCTGGATCTGCAGAAGCGGTTCGCGGCCCAGCCGTCTGGCGCCGTCCTCGACGGCCGCGACATCGGCACGGTGATTGCCCCCAACGCCCGGGCTAAGCTCTTCGTCACCGCCTCGCCCGAGGTGCGCGCCATGCGCCGCTGGAAGCAGCTCCTGGCGGATCAGCAGGATCTATCCTTCGACGATGTGCTGGAGGACATCCGCCGCCGGGACGCTCGCGACGCCGGCCGCGCCGCCGCGCCGCTGACCATGGCCGACGATGCGGCCTTGCTCGACACCAGTGAAATGACTATAGACGCGGCCTTCCGTGAGGCCCGCCGCCTCGTCGAGATCGCGCGAAGCTTAAAAGGCTAATCCAAACGCGCTGTCCGACGCCGCCGCACCCCGCGAACAATCTTCTAAATTCCCGATCAACCGGATGCGCCCGCGCGCGTCCTCCAATCACCTCTGAAAGATCTAAATGGCTGACGATATCTCTATGAACCCCTCCGTGGCCGACTTTGAGGCCCTGCTCAACGAAAGCATGGGCGGCAAGGACTTCGCCGAAGGCACCGTTGTCAAAGGCAAGGTGGTCGCCCTCGAAAAGGACTTCGCCATCATCGACGTGGGCTTAAAGACCGAAGGCCGCATCCAGGCCCGCGAGTTCGGCGTCGGCGAAGACGGCAAGGCGACCATCCAGGTCGGCGACACCGTCGAGGTTTTCCTCGAGCGTCTCGAAAACGCCCTGGGTGAAGCGGTCATCAGCCGCGAAAAGGCCCGCCGCGAGGAAGCCTGGACCCGCCTCGAAGAAGTCTTCGCCCGCGGCGAGCCCGTCAACGGCTCCATCGTCGGCCGCGTCAAGGGCGGCTTCACCGTCGACCTCGGCGGCGCCAGCGCCTTCCTTCCCGGTTCGCAAGTCGACATCCGCCCGGTGCGCGACGTCGGTCCGCTCATGGGCAAGGAACAGCCCTTCCAGATCCTCAAGATGGACCGCCCGCGCGGCAATATCGTCGTCTCGCGCCGCGCCATCCTCGAAGAAGCCCGCGCCGAACAGCGCACCGAGCTGGTCTCCCAGTTGGCCGAGGGCGAGATCCGCGAAGGCGTCGTCAAGAACATCACCGACTACGGGGCCTTCGTGGACCTGGGCGGCAT
>DGYN01000023.1 GCA_002398405.1 Caulobacteraceae bacterium UBA5005 | reverse complement strand
CGGCGGGGGCCGGGGCTGGGGGGCCGGACAGCGCCCCCGGCGCCGGCGCGCTCGGGGCGACGGGCCCGACATACTCGCCGCTCGGCGCGACAAATCGCGGACCCGCGATGGACGGTGGGGGAGGCGGCGGCTTTGGCGGCTCAGGCGGCTCCGGCTCGACCTTGGCGGTCCGCTCCAGAGAGACGATCATCGGCTCGGCCATCTGAGGCGCCCGGTGGCTCGCCCAGTCGTTGACGGCCAGGCCCAGCAGCACGGCGTGGACGGCCAGGGCGGCGCCCACGGCGATACCGCGGCGGCGCCAAAGCAGGCGGCGGCGTCGCTCAGCTCCCTTGTTCTGCCGCATGGCCGTCCCCCACGGGTGATCCCGGTGATCCTCGCTTCCGGTTGTGGCGGAAGCTTGGCTAGAACTTCCTGCCAATGACTTCGATGGTCATGTCCTCGATCACCGGCCCGGTCTTGGCCGTGGGATCGTTCTCCCGGCGCTTTTCGAAAGCCGCTTTGAACTCCGCCTTCAGGGCCGGGCTTAGATTGGGTCCGGCGGTCGCCTGTTTCGGCAGGGCTTTGCCGCGATAGCCGCTGGCCGGCTGGGCCAGATAGCGCTCGCACTCTGCCCGGCGAACCGGCGACATGCGATCGAGATACTGGCCGACGCACGGCAGGCGGAACACCGGACCTTGGGCTTCCTCGATTACCATGCCGCCGCGCCCGCGGCCGTCTCCAGATCCCGCCGTGACGGCCGGCGCCTGGCCCTGGCCCGGAGCGATCACCGGTGGGACGGGCGCCTCCACGGGTCTCGCGAGGGCCTCGCGCCGCGGCGTGGGAGGCATGGGCTCACGCTCAGCCTTGGTTGGCGGTGGCGGTGGCGGGGGGCGGTTGGGCCGGTCAAGGCTGACAGTCACCGTCCTGTCCTCGAAGACCGGCATACGCACCGTCCAGTCCTTGACCAGGAACGCCAGGACGGCGGCGTGGAACAGCACCGAGACGGTGACCGCCACCGCCCAGGCGCGCCGCCTCACGGCCAATGCCGGCGATGTTCCCGCACTCATGGGCCGTCCCTTGCCCCCGCTCCCCCGAGCTGACCGGCGTTAGGGGGACAATGAGGCGGAAGCTAGGCTGGCCGCGGCGCCCTATATGAAAGGGATGAAGCCCTGGTCCAAAAGGTCCCTGACGGCCGGCGAACGCGCGGCCCTGAGCGCCGGCCTGGCGGCCGCGCTGGATGAGGCGGGGGTCAGTCCGCAGATCGCGGCCCGTCCGTCGCTCATGGCCATTATCGCCGCCCTTTGGCGGGGTTCGACGCCCGTAATGGTGCTGGGGCGGACGATCTTCTGGCCGGGCGCCGTTGACGACTTTTCCGCCGACCCGCGCCGGATGGCCCTGTTGCAGCACGAGCTGCAGCACGTTCTGGAGTTCCGCACCGGCGTCCTGACCCGCCTTGGCTATGCGTTCTCCCCGAGAAACTGGATCTACCGCTATCCGCAGGACGCTGGATGGTCGGCTCTGGGCGCAGAACAGAGGGCGCAGGCGGCGCAGGACTACTGGCTCGCCGAACGCGGGCTCCTCAAGGACGGCCCCAGCGTGGAACGTCTTGCCGCCCTCATCCCTTGGGCGTCGAAGGGTAGGCGCCTATATGCCGGTGACACAAGGGAGGACTAGGAATGCCGCTACTGCTTTGCCCCAACTGCAACTCATCCATGCAGTCAGTCCAGCGCTCGGGCGTCGAGCTCGACATGTGCCCACAGTGCCGCGGGGTCTGGCTTGACAGGGGAGAACTGGAGAAAATTCTTGAAAGCGGCCGAGAGAGTGTTCGGGCCGACGAACAGGCGCGGGAGGCCTTCCACCGCGACGTCGATGATTTCCGTCGTGACCCCAACGCCTGGCAGCAGCGGCATCCCTACGATGCCCAGCAGAAGCGGTACAGATACGATGACGACAAGGATCACTACCGCCACGGCTACAAGAAGAAGCGCGGCTTCGATCTGTTCGACATTTTCGACTGACAATCCGGCCCCATTGTCGTCACGCCCGCCGCCCTTTAGTGGCGGCCGATGCGATGGGTTCTGCTGATAGGGGTTCTGACCGGGACGGCATTGGCCGCGCCGCTCGCCGCCCATGCCCAGGCCCAGGTCTCGCCCGCCGCCCAGCGGATTCTCGACCGCGCCAGGTCGGCCTCTGGGGGCGCGGCGGCGTGGAACGGCCTGGCCGGCGCCCACGAGACCGGAAACGAGGAGGGCGGGCGCTTCGAGCGCTGGTCCGACATGGTCCGCTACGGCCTGCGCAGCGAGCTGGGGGCGGGGGAAAGCAAACTCACCGAAGGCTACAACGGGGCAGGGGCCTGGCGCATCCTGCCTGACGGCGTGACGGTGGCCGAGCCCGCCGCCGAAGAGTTGCGAGAGATCCGAACCAACGCCTTTTTCGCCAGCTACGGCTATTTCTTCCCCAGCCGCTTCGCCCTGCGCGCCACCCACGTGGGGACCCGGCGGGCGGGCAACCGCACCTTTGACGTTCTGCGCCTGCATCCTGAGGGCGCCGAGCCCCGGCAAGCCTGGTTCGACCGGCGCACGGGCCTGCTTTCGGTGATCGTCGATGAAGTTGGGCCCCGGCAGGCGCGGATCACGCTCTCCGACTTTCGAAAGGTCGGGAGGGTGACGGTTTCATTTGAATCAGCGATTGAGCCCAAGGGCGGAACGGTGCGCCGCCGGACCCTGGAGACCCTCGAATTCACCCCCAATGACCGCGCGCTGTTCAGCCTACCGCGGCCCGAATCTGCCCCGCCTCCTGAGGAAGCACATGCGCAGACGCCGGCCGCGGCACCGCCGGTGGAGTTCCCCCCGATCATCGAGCTTCCCGCGCGCAGGCCAGCGCTTGACCCCGAGGCCCTTCGCGAGTAGGGAAGCCGCTCATTTTTCGAGGCGGGTTCTGGATTTTTCCGGGCCCCGCCGTTTCGTGCTTTCTAGAAGGCGCGTTGCGAAAAGACTGAACGACATAGACCAAGTAACCCACCGAAGCGCCTCGGCCCAACGGCACACGCTTCCAGAGCGAAAGACGATAAGGACTTAATGCCGACAATTAATCAGCTCATCCGCAAGCCGAGGCAGGCTCTGCCCAAGCGGAACAAGGTGCCGGGCCTCAAGGGTTGCCCGCAACGCCGCGGCGTTTGCACCCGCGTCTACACCACCACACCGAAGAAGCCGAACTCGGCGCTGCGTAAGGTCGCCAAGGTGCGCCTGACGACCGGCATCGAAGCCCTCTGCTACATCCCGGGCGAAGGCCACAACCTGCAGGAGCACTCCGTGGTGCTGATCCGCGGCGGCCGCGTGAAGGACCTTCCGGGCGTGCGCTATCACATCCTTCGGGGCGTCCTCGACACCCAAGGCGTCAAAGACCGCAAGCAACGCCGTTCGAAGTACGGCGCGAAGCGTCCGAAGTAAGGATCGAAAAAGATGTCCCGTCGCCGCCGCGCAGAGAAGCGTGAAGTCCTTCCCGATCCCAAATTCGCCGACCTCACCGTCACCAAGTTCATGAACTACGTGATGTACGAGGGCAAAAAGGCCGTCGCCGAGAATATCGTCTACGGCGCCTTTGATATCCTTGAAGCCAAACGCAAGGATCAGACCTCGATTGAAACCTTCCACGCCGCGCTCGACAACGTCGCGCCGGCCGTCGAAGTGCGCTCCCGCCGGGTCGGCGGCGCGACCTATCAGGTTCCGGTTGAAGTCCGTCCCGACCGCCGCAAGGCCCTGGCCATCCGCTGGCTGGTGGGCGCGGCGCGCAACCGTGGCGAAAACACCATGACCGAGAAGCTCGCCGGCGAGCTCCTCGACGCGTCGAACAACCGCGGCACCGCGGTCAAGAAACGCGAAGACACCCACAAGATGGCGGAAGCCAACCGGGCGTTCTCGCACTACCGCTGGTAACCCCAGCGGCCCCACCTTTCAGGCGCGGGCGGTCTCAGTTAAACCGCCCGCGCCGCGCTATTTGAAGAGCAGTTCCGATGCCTCGCACAACGCCCATCCAAGACTACCGCAACTTCGGCATCATGGCCCACATCGATGCGGGCAAGACCACCGTGACCGAGCGCATCCTGTACTACACGGGCAAGAGCCATAAGATCGGCGAAGTCCACGACGGCGCCGCGACCATGGACTGGATGGAGCA
>DGYN01000100.1:78990-82086 GCA_002398405.1 Caulobacteraceae bacterium UBA5005 | reverse complement strand
AGGATCAGGGCGTGGACGTCGTGCGCGCCTTCGTAGGTGTTCACGGTCTCCAGGTTCGCGGCGTGGCGCATGACGTGGTACTCGCCGCTGATGCCGTTGCCGCCGTGGATATCGCGGGCGACGCGGGCGATGTCGAGCGCCTTGCCGCAGTTGTTGCGCTTCATCATCGAGATGGCTTCCGGCACCCAGGCGCCGGTGTCGATCAGCCGGCCCAGAGCATAGGCGCCCTGCAGGCCAAGGGCGATCTCGGTCTGCATGTCGGCGAGCTTTTTCTGGACCAATTGGCGCTGGGCCAGAGGGCGGTCGAAGAGCTTGCGGCTCATCGTATATTCGCGGGAGGCGTGAAGGCAGAACTCCGCCGCGCCCATCGCGCCCCAGCTGATGCCGTAGCGCGCCTTGTTGAGGCAGCTGAAAGGCCCTTTCAGGCCCTCGACGTTGGGCAGCATCTTGTCTTCGGCGACAAACACGTCCGACAGCGCGATCTCGCCGGTCACCGAAGCGCGGAGCGACAGCTTGCCCTCGATCTTCGGCGTGGTCAGGCCCTTGCACTCGCGGTCCACCAGGAAGCCGCGGATCTTGCCGTCCAGCTTGGCCCACACCAGGCACACGTCGCTGATCGGCGAATTGGTGATCCACATCTTGGCGCCGTTGAGGATGTAACCGCCGTCGACCTTCTTGGCCACGGTGCGCATCGAACCCGGGTCCGAGCCGCCGTCCGGCTCTGTCAGGCCGAAACAGCCGACGATCTGACCAGCCGCCATCTTCGGCAGATAGTGCATGCGCTGCTCTTCGGAGCCGAAGGCGTAGATCGGGTACATGACCAGGGACGACTGCACGCTCATGGCCGAGCGGTAGCCGCTATCCACCGACTCGATGGCGCGGGCGATGAGGCCATAGGCGACGTGGGAGACGCCCGAGCCGCCGTACTGTTCCGGAAGCGTCGCGCCCAGGAAGCCGAGCTCGCCCAGTTCGGTCATGATTTCGCGGTCGAAGCGCTCATTCTTGTAGGCGCTGACGACGCGCGGCAGGAGCTTGTCGCGGGCGTAGGCATTGGCCGCGTCCCAGATCATCCGTTCGTCTTCGGTGAGCTGACCCGTCAGGTCGAGCGGATCTTCCCACTGGAAAGTTTGGACGGCGTCGCCGGCGTCGGCCATGGCGGGTACTCCTGTGTGCATATTTTTTTGACTTTGGCGGATCGCTTAGGCCGGAGGGTTTAAAAATGCAACGGCGTCACCGTCGCACCTAAGGCTCGGCCCACATCCTCAGAAGGTTGTGATAGGTCCCGGTCAGGGAAACGGCCTCGCGGGCCTGCGATCCCAGGGCCTGGCTCAGCGCGCGGATCGACAGGTCCAGGTCGAACAATAGGGTCCGCTGGGCATCGTCGCGGATCAGGCTCTGGATCCAGAAAAACGATGAGACCCGCTCGCCCCTGGTCACCGGCGTCACCCGGTGCAGACTGGACGAGGGATAGAGGATCAGGTCGCCGCAATTGAGCTTCACCTCATGCACCCCGAAGGTGTCCTCGATGACCAGTTCGCCGCCGTCGTAGTCGGCCGGGTCGGTCAGGAACAGGGTCGCCGAAAGATCGGTGCGGATGCGAAGGCCGCTTGCCCGGTGGGTGCGCACGGCATTGTCGATGTGGTCGGCAAACCCCATGCCCACGCCGTAGCGGTTGAACAGCGGCGGAAAAATCTGGGCCGGCAGGGCCGCCGCCACGAACATCGGATTGGCTTCGAGGGCCGTGGCGATCAGCACGCCGGAGGCCCTGGCCGCGGCGCAATCCTCGGGCAGCTGCAGATTGACCTTGGCCCCCGCCGACTGGTGGCCGGAGGTCACATTGCCGTCCACCCATTGCGCGACGTCGATCACCGCGCGCAGGTCGGCGACCTCCTTGGGCGTCAGGACTTGCGGAATCTGGACCAGCATGGCGCGTCTCTAATCACAAAAGGACCCCGCCCGGCGAGTCTGCGGGACGGGGCCAGGATGTCCGGTTCTCCCGGGGAGGATCAGAACCGGTAGTTGAGGGTCAGGGTGGCGTTGCGCACATCTCCGGGGGACGCCCAGCCGGTCGCCGAGGTGCGGACGCGGGTGAGGTATTCCTCGTCAGTGAGGTTGCTGATGTTCAGGCGAAGTTCGGTGCGGCCGTTGATGGCATAGGTCACCGAGGCGCGGTGGACCGTATAGCCCTCGACATAGAAGAACTCTCCGGTCGGGCTGACCACCGTATTCGACAGCAAGACGTCGTCCTGGAAGGTCAGGCCGTAGCCGAACTGCAGATCGGGTGTGAAGTCATAGGTGAACCAAGCGCTGGCGGAGTGCTCCGGCGTGCTGGTCAGGGGACGGCCCGTGGGATCGGCGGCGGGCGCTGGGCAGCCGGCGGCGGCCGGATTGGCGACGCAGAACCGCGACTTGCCGCGCACCACCAGGCTGTCGAGGTAGGTGTAGTTGGCGAAGACCGACAGCTTCTGTGTCAGCCGCCCGGCCGCGCCCAGGGTGACGCCGTCGACCCGGCTTTGGCCGTCAAGCACCTGATCGGGGATGGCGGGATCGTTGGAGGCGACCTTGTAGTTGGTGCGCTCGTTGCGGAAGATCGAGGCGGTCAGCGACAGGCGGCCGCCGTCGAGCGCGTCCCACTTGCCGCCCAGTTCGTAGTTGATCGCCTCTTCGGGATCGACGTTGCAGGGGGTCGCCGAGCAGGCGCCATTTACCGCCGATTGCGACGGGGTGCTGGAGTTACCGTAGGCGAAATAGAGGCTGGCGGTCTCAATGGGCTTGAAGACCAGGCCGGCGCGCCAGGAGAACAGGTCCTCCCCGTTGCGGAAGACCGGGCCGGGCGTGATCGTCCCGAGCGTCGGGCCGACCAAGGTCGAATAGGCGTCCGTGCGGTTGGACCCCTCGTTGTGTTCGAATCGGCCGCCGAAGTTGAGCTCCCAATGGGGACTGAGCGTCGCGGTATTGAACAGATAGACCGCCTGGTTGCGGCGCTCGCCGTCCGAGGCGCCGGCCTGGATGAAGTTGATCGGCCCCGTGTAGAGGCTGTCCGGATTGGAAATGGAGGTGGTCAGCAGCGCCGCCGCCGGGGCCGCGCCATTGGCG
>DGYN01000100.1:15807-78806 GCA_002398405.1 Caulobacteraceae bacterium UBA5005 | reverse complement strand
CGCGCCATTGGCGAGGCGGAAGGTTTCGCTCATCAGCGAAAAACCGAAGTTGAAGCTGTTGCGAATGCCGCCAAGGTCCAGCTCGCCGTTCAGGTCGGTCTGGCTGTAGAGATTGGTGTTGCGGGTGTTGCGCGTCGTGCCGCTGACGTTGCGCAGGAAGGCGCCGGGCATGGCGCAGGCCGCGTTGGTCGCGGCGTTGACGCCGCTGGCCAGGCAGAACGTCCCCTGCGGCTGGTTGACGATCAATCGCTGATCGACCGTCTGGTAACGCGTCAGATGCCGCAGGCCGAGGTCGTCTGAGAAACGATGGTCGATCCTGGCCGTGAAGCTGTCGACATCGCTTTCCTGGGTGTCGACATTGCGGAAGCCGTAGAAGGCCGACCGGCTGGACCCCGGCACGACGCCGTGGCGGAAGGCGTTGAACACGTACGGGACGCCGTACTGGGGGATATTGTCGTCGGTCTGGTGGAAGTAGCTCAACGTGTACTGGGTCGGGCTGCCGAGACCCAGGGTCACCGAAGGCGCGACGCCCCAGCGGCTGAAGTTTTCCACATCGCGCCCTGGCGCGTCATTGCTGTGGATCATGGCGTTCAAGCGGACCGCGATTGACTCACCCAGGGTATTGTTGCTGTCGACGGTGAGGCGGCCGTAGTTGTCCGTGCCGGCCCCAGCGCTGACCGTGGTGGTGTCGCGGGCCAGCGGCTGTTTGCTGACGATGTTGATCGAACCGCCAACAGAGCCCGAACCGGCGACCGCGCCATTGGCGCCGTTGGTGACTTCGATCTGTTCCAGGTTGAACGGGTCGGAGCGGGTGTATTGGGCGCTGTCGCGCACCCCGTCGATGGTGATGTCGCTGGAGGCCGCATAGCCGCGCAGGTTTATGGAATCGCCATAACCGCCGCCGCCCTCGCCGGCCCCGAAGGTTATCCCCGGGACCGTCGAGAGGATGTCGCGCAGGGTCAGCAGGTTCTGCGCCTCGATCACCGCCTGGGGCACGACCGTTATGGTCTGGGGGGTGTCCAGGGGCGGGGCGGTATACTTCGGCGAGTCCACCGGCTTCTTGCCGACCGCCTCGATCCCCTCGATGTCGGTGCTCTGCGACTGCGGATCGGGAAGCGGACCGCCGTCCTGAGCCGCCGCGCCGGTGGCGATGCCCGCCACGCCGGCGAACAGAGCCGCACTGATGGCCGCCTTCGCCCTCGCGCGGACGCCCACTCCCCCTGGAACCCTCATGGAACCCCTCTCTTCCTGAGAATGAAAATGCGAGGCGTTCTTAATAAGCGCGGCAACTGAGCGCAATGAGAATCATTCTCAATTGCAAACTTTGTTGGGGGACATGCGCCGGGGACATGTACCTCCGGTACGTGTCCCTCATGGTCTCGAAGGCCTCCCCAGCCCGCGGGACGTTCCGCTGATGCGCTTTGAGGGCCGTCTGAACCCGCTGGGACGCTGGGCCATGGGCGAGGGGACGCGTACCAAAGGTACACGTCCCCGCCTAAGCCCGCCCCGTAACCTCCGCCAGGGCCGCCGCCACCTGCGTCACGTCGTAGGGCTTCCTGATAAACGGCGCGTTGAACCCCTGCGGCGCCGCCTGGTTGTCGCCGTAACCGGTGGCGAAGATGAAGGGGATGTCCATCTGGCGAAGGGCCTCGGCCACCGGGGCCACGGACTCGCCATTGAGATTGGCGTCGAGCACCGCCGCGTCGATGGGAAGCTTCAGCATGGTCAGCGCCTCCGCGACATCCGCCGCCTGGCCGACGATAACAGCCCCTGCCTCCGCCAAACGGTTTTCCAGTTCCAACGCCAGGAGCAGGGCGTCCTCGACGATGAGGATTCGAAGGCCCGCCACCTTGGCGGCGCGCTTTTCAATGAGGCCGCCCACCGAGGCGCCGGCGATAGTCGGCTCTTCGATGACCGCGCGGGCGGGCTTAGCCTCTTGGGAAATGATGACGCTGGCATCGGCGGTGAGGGTGGCGCGCACCCCTGTGGCCAGGAATTCCAGCTTCGCCTCGCCGCCGAGTTCGCGGCCGGTAACCTTGTCCAGCAGCACCCGGCCAAAGCCCTCGCGCACTGGCGGCGAGACGATCGGCCCGCCGCTTTCAATCCATTCAAGGACAAAGCCGCCGCCGGCCGCCGGCCGCCAGCTGACGTCCACGTGGCCCGCTTCGGTGGAGAGCGCCCCGAACTTCACCGCATTGGCGGCCAGTTCGTGCAGCGCCAGGGCCAGGGCATTGGTGGCGCGGGGCGTCAGGGTGATCTCCGGCCCTTCCCAGCGGGTCTGGCCCTGGGAGTGGCTGGAAAGCTCGGCGGCTACGATGTGCTGGATGGCCGCACCCCGCCACCTGGTGGCGGTCAAAAGGGTGTGGGCGCTGGCCATGGCCTTGAGGCGCCCCTGGAAGGTCTTCAGGAAAGCCTCAAGCGACGGCGCCTTGCGGGCTGACTGGAAGGCCATGGATTGGACCGAGGCCAGGACATTCTTGATGCGGTGATCGAGCTCGGCGACCAAGGTCTCGCGGCGGCTGTCCGCGGACTTGCGCTCGGTGATGTCCTGCAGGACGCCGATCACGCGTACAACCTTGCCGGTCTCGTCGCGCACGGGAGCGCCGGCGGCCAAGAGCCAGATCACCGCCCCGTCCTGAGGGCGCACCGAGCGGTGCTCGATCTGATAGGGCTCGCCTGTGCGGATGGCGCCCAGCACCGCTTCACGCACGCGCTCCAGGTCCTCGGGATGGGTGAAGCGGAACAATCGCTCTCCGCCGTCCGCCGGGACCACTCCGGCCCTCCCGCCGAACAGGCTGGCGGTGCGCTCGCCGAGATAGAGAGTGTCGCTTTCCAGATCCCAGGCGATCGCCCCCATGTCGGCGGCCCGCATGGCGAGTTCCAGCCAGGGACCATCGGGCGCCTGCCTCGCATCCTTCTCCCGCCCGGCGGCGGAAGGGGGGTTGTGCGCGGGAACGCGGGGCTGCTCGACAGTCACCGCGACAATATAGCGCACCCGGCTGAGTTGAGGTAAGCTCAATTCAACGTGGGGGAACCTGGACGGCACGGCAACGTTTGGTCCTTGTCCCTTTCCCCCCGCGCGCCGGAGAAACTAGCCATGTCCATCGATAACCCGTCGGCCACCACCACCGCCTCCAAGGCCAGCAAGGTCGCCACCAAAACCGCCAACGGTCTGGCCGACAAAGCCGACAGCAAGATCACCGAACTGGCCCGCAAGGCCGAAGCCGCCGCCCGCCGCGCCGAGACCGTGCTGCACGACGGCGTCGAGACCCTGCGCACCCAGAGCCGCGTCTATGTCGACCAAGCGGCCGAACGGTTCGAAACCGCTCAGGAAGCCGTGCGCGAACAGGTGCGCGAGCGTCCGATCACTGGCCTTCTGGCCGCCGCCGGGGTGGGCTTCCTGCTCGGCCTGCTCGTCGCGCGCCGCCACTAGATGCTCGAAAAGACGCTGGCCGCGGTCGCGGGGGTCATCACCCTTGCGGCAGTGATTTTTGTCGCGGTCGGCGCCTTGGCCTTCGCGCTCTTCTCGGCCCTGGCCGGGCCTCTGGGCCCGCCGGGCGCCGCCGCGATCGTGGCGGGCCTCTTCGCCCTGATCGCCGGCGTCGCCATCGCCATCGTCGCCATGCAGAACGACAAGCCCCGCGACCGCGACGGCGACGGCATCCCCGACTTCAGCATGATCGAGCGGATCATCGGCATCGCCAAGGACCGCCCGATCCTCTCGATCGGCGCGGCCATCGCCGCCGGCCTCATCGCCATCCGAAACCCCGCCCTGGTCGCCACCATCGTCGCGGCCTTCATCGACAGGCCCAAGGGGCGGTAGCGCGTCCTTTTCCCTCACCGCGCGCTGCAAGCGCGGGGAGGGGGCTTCGCCATGGGCGAAGCGGGTGGGAGAGCCCACCGTTCGAGTGTGCTGACCCAGGGGCCTTCCCCACCCGTCTCGCTGTGCTCGCCACCCTCCCCTTCTGACGAAGGTGAGGGAAAAGCACTACGCCGCCTCAAACCGCAGCGGCCCACCCCAGAACGCGTCCACCAGCGCCGACTGCGCACCCGGCGTTCCCGTGGTCAAAAACCGCCGCTGACCCCCCGTCCCCGCCTCATATTCCGGATGCCGCTCCAGATAGCGCTCCACCGCATCCGCCGTCGCGTCCGGTTGGTGGATCAGGGGCGTTCCGGGCGGAAGCGCCGCGCGGAAGATGTCGGCCACCAGTTCATAGTGGGTGCAGCCCAGGATCGCCCGGTCGGGATGGCGGCCGATGCGAGCCTTCAGGGCCGCCACATGGCCCTCGATATCGGTGGCCAGCTCCACGGCGCCGGCCCCGCTCTCAATCAGATGGGCAAGGTTCGGACAGGCCTGCGAAAAGACCGCGATGTCCTGACGGCGTTTGTCGATCTCGATCTCATAGACCCTGCTCGCCACCGTCGCGCGCGTGGCGAAGATGCCGACCACATCCACCTTCTCGACCTTTTCGCCGCGCCGCTCGGCCTCGTGTTCCCAGGGAAGTCCGGTGGCCGCCTCTATGGTCGGGACGATGATGCCGAGCACATTGACCGGCCGGCCAAGGCTCGCGCGATAGGCAGGAAGCCAGGTCTGCTGCAGACGGCGAAGCGCGATGGCGGACGCGGTGTTGCAGGCCAGGATCACCAGGCTCGCGCCCTCGCCCTCGATCAGGCGGATGCAGCCTTGCTTGGTCAGCTCGACGATCTCTTCGCCGGACCTGCCGCCATAGGGAGCGTTGGCCTGGTCGGCCAGGTAGGTGAAGTCGGCGGCGGGCAGGCGCGTCACCAGGGTGCGGTGAACAGACAGGCCCCCGACGCCGGAATCGAAAACCCCTATCCCCCCCAAACTTACCCCCATGGCCCGGCATAGCTCGCAGGGGCGCCGGGGTCCATGCGCTCGACCCTCTCGCGCCATAGGCAAAGGATGGGCGCGACCACCAGCTCCATGGCCAGCGCCGCCCAAATGGCCTGCGAGCCGCCGGAGGCCAGGAACGCCCCCAGCCTCGCCATGCCGCCCAGGACGACGATGCCGATCAACATGCGGAAGGCCCAGCGCCGCTTTTCAATCGTCGGGAGCATGGCCCAGAAGGAAAGCCCCACCCCCAGCAGCAGGGCCGACAGATACCGGTACTGGCTGTCGGCGAAGGCGCCTGGCGCCCCGACCCCCGCCAGCACCCCCCACATTCCCGATCCCACCGGCACGCCGGCGGCGACCGCCACGGCGATCTGCAGTCTGCGTCTTTCTGTGGGGAAGTCGGCCATACGGGTAGGAAAGGTTTGGTGCGCCGAGCGTTGCGTCAAGGGTCGCCTTCCTTGACCCTGCCTCATTGCCTCCGCACAAAGGCCTTAAGCATCGAGCCATGGAGCACACCCCGTGAAGCGTCGCACCTTCCTCACCGCCAGCGCCGCTACAGCCGCGAGCGCCGCCCTGCCGCCCATCGTCCTCGCCCAAGGAACCAACCCTGTGACAGCCCCCTGGACCGGTCCCTTCGGCGGCGTTCCCGCCTTCGACAAGGTCAAGACCGCCGACTTCAAGCCGGGCATCGAGGCGGCGATGGATGAGCTGCGGCGCGAGATCCGGGCCATGACCGTGGTCCGCTCCGCCCCGACCTTCGAAAACACGCTCGTTCCGCTGGAAAATTCCGGCCGCACCCTGGACCGGGCAACGACTATCTACGGGACGGTTTCCGGCACCCTGTCGACTCCGGAATTCCGCGAGGTGGAGAAGGACCTCGACCCCAAACTCACCGCCTTGTCGGACGAGATCACCCAGAACGCGGCGCTCTTTTCGCGGATCGAGACGGTCTACAACAACCGCGACGCGGTGGGCCTCAACGCCGAGCAGAAGCGGCTTGCCTGGCAGCACTGGAACCGGTTTGTCCGCGCCGGCGCTAAGCTCGATAACGCCAAGAAGACCCGCGTGGCCGAGATCAACAAGCGGCTCTCGTCTCTCTTTGTGGTCTTCAACGAGCACCTGCTGGCCGACGAAGAGACCCATATCGCCCTCACCGAGGCGGAACTCGAAGGGCTGCCGGCGCCGATCAGGGCGGCGGCGGCCGAGGCGGCGCGCGAGCGCAAGCTGACCGCCCCCGGGGCCATCGTGAACACCCGCTCCAGCGTCGATCCCTTTCTCGCCTACGCGACCAACCGCACCGCGCGGGAAAAGGTCTGGCGGGCCTTCGTCAACCGCGGGGACAACGGCGACAAGAACGACAACAATGGCGCCATCAAGGAAATCCTCAAGCTGCGCGCCGAGCGGGCCAAGCTCCTGGGCTATCCGACCCACGCCCACTGGCGGGTGGAAAACTCCATGGCCAAGACGCCCGAGAACGCCATGCGGCTGATGGAAGCTGTCTGGCCGGCGGCGGTGCAGCGGGTCCGCGAGGAAGTCGCCGACATGCAGAAGATCGCCGACGCCGAGCGCGCCGGGATCACCATCGAGCCCTGGGATTACCGCTTCTACGCGGAGAAGGTCCGGGCCCAGAAGTACGACCTCGATATGAACGAGGTGAAGCCGTACATGCAGCTGGAGAAGCTGCGCGAGGCGATGTTCTGGGCCTCCGGCCAGCTGTACGGTCTGGAATATTCCCTGACCTCAGGGGTGCCGGTCCTGCATCCGGACGTGCGGGTCTATGAGGTGAAGAAGGCCGGAGCGCACGTCGGCCTCTGGTACTTCGATCCCTTCGCCCGGGCCGGCAAGCGCTCCGGCGCCTGGATGAGCGCCTACCGGACGCAGGAAAAGTTCAACCGGCCGATCGCGACCATCGTTTCCAATAACTGCAACTTCGTCAAAGGCGCGCCGGGCGAGCCGGTGCTGATCTCCTGGGACGATGCGGTGACCCTGTTCCACGAGTTCGGCCATGCGATCCACGGTCTGCTCTCCAACGTGAACTATCCGACGCTTTCGGGCACCAATGTCGCCCGCGACTATGTGGAATTCCCAAGCCAGCTCAACGAGCATTGGCTCTCGACGCCGGAGGTCTTGAACCGCTTCGCCCTGCACTATCAGACGGGCGCCCCGATCCCCCGCGCCCTCGTCGACAAGATCGAAAAGGCCGGGACCTTCAACCAGGGTTTCGAGACGGTGGAGTATCTGGCCAGCGCCCTTGTCGACATGAAGCTGCACCTGGCGGGCGACGCCGACATCGATGTCGACAAGTTCGAGCGCGAGGAACTGGCCAGACTCGGCATGCCGCGCGAGATCGTCATGCGGCACCGGACCCCGCAGTTTGGCCACCTGTTCTCCTCCGACGGCTATTCGGCGGGCTACTATTCCTACCTCTGGGCCGACACCCTGACCGCCGACGCGGCCGAGGCCTTCGAGGAGGCGCGGGGCAAATACTACGATCCCGCCATCGCCAAAAAGCTGCACGATGAGATCATGTCCCGGGGCAACACCGTCGACCCGGCGGACCAGTACCGGGCCTTCCGTGGCCGCGATCCCGACACCGCGGCCCTGATGCGCAAACGGGGGTTCGCGTAGGGGACATGTACCTGCGGTACGTGTCCCCCCATGGTCTTGGACGTCCCACCAGCCCGCGGGACATTCCGCTTACGCGAGGGGACACGTACCGCAGGTACATGTCCCCGTTCGCCTGTCACGCGAACTTAGGGTTGACAGCCAAGCTCAGTTTACCCTAGACGCGCGCCCCGTTGAGTTGAGTAAGGCCGGCGCGGCCCAGATGCACATCGCGCGCGTAAAAGGCCTCCTTCCCCGGGCATCATCCATAGTTGGATTATCGCTATGACTAGGACCAATGGCTCGCCGCTCGGCGCGCCTTCACTCGCCGATTCGCCGTGGGGGATCGGCGTTGAGGTTGATTTGCATACCGCGCTTGCGCTCGGCCGCGCCTCGGCCGTCGCGCTCCAGAAGCTCTCCAATGAGTCCCGCGCGGCGATCAATGAGGCCCTGGAGCGTGAAGCCGCGCTCCTGGAGATCAATGCCGATCCCATGAGCCGCGCCGCGGCCCAAAGCCTGATCCAGGTGATCCGGGAAGCGGCCTAACGGTCCAGGAAGAGACGGCGCAGCAGGCGGGCCAGTTCCACCTGCGTGTACGGTTTGGCCAGGCGAGGCACACCCTCGCCTGCGCCGGCCGGCGCCTCGGCATAGCCGGTGGCCAGGATAATGGGCAGTTCCGGATAGGCTTTCCGGACCTCGGCCGCCAACTGCAGGCCGGTCATCTGCGGCATGACATGGTCGGTGATCACCAGATCCACAGTTTCGCTGGCCAGGATCTCCAGCGCCTGCGCGCCCGATTCCGCCGAAATGGCGCGGTGGCCGAGGTCTTCCAGCATGGCGATGGTGTTGGTCAGCACCAGGCCATCGTCATCGACGGCCAATATGGTGAGCGGCCGGCTCATCAGGGTGTCCGGCGGAAGGGCGTCCGGGCTCGAACGGTCGGCGCCGGGCGCATCGGCCTGCGGCAGCCAGATCTCGACAATCGTGCCCTCGCCGACCTTGCTTTTGAGGACCAGCCGCCCGCCCGATTGTTCCGCCAGGCCATGGACCATGGAAAGGCCCAAGCCGGTCCCCTTTCCCACGCCCTTGGTGGTGTAGAAGGGCTCGGTGGCGCGGGCCAGCGTCGCCTCGTCCATCCCGTGACCCTGATCGGAGACGCAGATGCGGATGTAGTCCCCCGCCAGCAGTCCGGTCGGCGAGGTCTCGGGCAGGGTCTCATGGCTCGCCGCCAGGGTGATGGTCCCGCCGTGGGGCATGGCGTCCCGGGCGTTGACCACCAGGTTGAGCAGGGCGGTTTCAAGCTGATTGGCGTCGGTATAGGCGGGCGGCAGGCCCTCGCAGAGCTTGTTGTCGACCTCGACCGCCGGTCCGGCCGAACGCTGCAGCAGGCCGCTCATGCCGCTGACCAGGTCACAGACATCGACCCCTTCGAGCTGGAGATCCTGCTTGCGGGCGAAGGCTAGCATCCGCTGGGTCAGCGCCGCGCCGCGCTGGGCGCCGAGCATGGCGTTCTGATAGAGGGCCGCGGCCTTGGCGTCGTCCGCCGGCAGGCGCTTCTTCAGGAGCTCCAGGCTGCCCATTACGGCCATCAGCAGGTTGTTGAAGTCGTGCGCCACGCCGCCGGTGAGTTGGCCGATGGCGTCAAGCTTCTGGGACTGCAGCAGGGCCTGGCGGGCGATGTCCAGTTCCTGCTGCGCGCGGCGGCGTTCGGTGATGTCGCGAGTAATCTTGGCGAAGCCGATGACATCGCCCATGTCGTTCTTGATCGCGTCGATGACCACGTGGGCGAAGAATCGCTCGCCGCTCTTGCGGACCCGCCAGCCCTCCTTTTCGAATCGTCCCACGGTGGCGGCGGCGTTCAGGGCCTTGTCGGGCTCGCCGGTCGCACGGTCGGCCTCGGTGTAGAACTGCGAGAAATGCGCGCCGATGATCTCGGCCGCCTCATAGCCTTTGATGCGTCTCGCGCCCGCGTTCCAGCTGGAGACGTGGCCTTCCCGGTCCAGCATATAGATGGCGTAATCGGTGACCCCCTGGACCAGCAGGCGGAACTGTTCCTCGCTGCGGCGCAGGGCCTCCTGGGCGAATTTGCGCTCGGTGAGATCGCGGGTCACCTTGGCGAAGCCCAGAATCTCACCGGCGGGGGTGCGGATCGGGTCGATCAGCACATGGGCCCAAAAGCGCGTGCCGTCCTTGCGCACCCGCCAGCCCTCGGCCTCGAAGCGGCCCTCGCTGGTGGCGGTGGCCAAGGCCTTGGCGGGGATGGCGGCGACCTGGTCCTCGTCGGTGTAGAAGCGCGAAAAATGCTGGCCGATGATCTCGTCGGGCAGATAGCCCTTGAAGCGTTCGGCCCCGGCGTTCCAGCTGGTCACGATGCCCGAGGGATCGAGCATATAGATGGCGTAGTCGGTAATGGCGTCGACGAGGAGGCGATAGCGGCCGTCCTCTCCCGTCGCTACATCGACTTTGACCGCTTGGTCCATCCACCCCCCAAGGTCCGCGTCAATTAAGGCGGAAAACTCCACAAAGCAAAGCGCGTGAAAGGGGCGGCGGTTCCGTCAGAGGAGATAGAGATGCTGATACGGATGATGCAATCGGGGGAGCAGACCGCCCTCCTGCCCCTGGTGCTCGACCTTTGGCCGGACGCCGGGGACTATCAGTTCGCCGACGACCTCAAGCTGGTGGCGGAGGCGGCCGGGGCGATCGCCGGCTTCGCCTTCGTTACCATCCGCCCCTTCTCGAACGCCTGTGTGGAAGCGCCCTGTCCGCACCTGGAGGGCTGGTACGTGGCCCCGGACCATAGGCGGCGCGGGATCGGCCGGGCCCTGGTGGCGGCGTGCGAGGACTGGTGCCGGGCGCAGGGGTTTTCGGAACTCGGATCGGACGTCTTGCTGGACAACCGTGCGAGTCTGGAGGCCCACGGGCGTCTTGGGTTCGAGCCGGTGGAGAGGGTGCAGTATTTTCGGAAGGGACTTTGAGCCCGCTCGCGCCCTTTCCTTGACCTTTCCCCTTCTTTGAGCGCATAAGCCGCCCCTTCCGGCGCAACCTCCGTTCGCGCCCTCCACCGGGACGACCCCATCCTATGGTCCTCACGCAGCGAAGCGTTAGGACCATTCAAGAGATGGACGAGCCCGGAGAGGTCCCCACCCGACGTGATCGTTCGGTGGGGTGAACGGCGTTTGGGCCACCACTTGAGGCCCATATGTTCGAATCCCTGTCCGACAAGCTGACCGACGTCTTCGACCGGATTTCCGGCCGCGGCGTGCTGTCGGCCAAGGACGTGGACGAGGCCATGGCCTCAGTGCGGGAAGCCCTGCTGGACGCCGACGTCGCTTTGCCGGTGGTCCGCGAGTTCATCGCCAACGCGAAGGAACGGGCCGTCGGCGAGGACGTGGTCCGCTCGGTCAAGCCGGCCGATCAGGTGGTCAAGATCGTCCATGACGGCCTGGTCGAGATGCTGGGCGGCGACGGCGAGAGCGTGCCGCTGAACATCGCGGTCAACCCGCCGGCGGTGATCCTGATGGCCGGCCTCCAGGGCTCGGGCAAGACGACGACGGCGGCCAAGCTGGCGCTGCGGCTGAAAGACCGCGAGCGCAAGAAGGTCCTGATGGCCTCGCTCGACACGCGCCGGCCCGCGGCCATGGAGCAGCTCGAGCAGCTGGGCAAACTCGCCGAGGTCGAGACCCTGCCCATCGTGGCGGGGCAGACGGCGCAGGAGATCGCCAAGCGCGCGGTCCAGGCGGCCAAGCTCGGCGGGTTCGATGTCCTCATTCTGGATACCGCCGGCCGCACGACCATCGATGAAGAGATGATGGCCGAGGCCGCCGACATCGCGGCCATCGGCAAGCCGTCGGAGACCCTGCTGGTCGCCGACAGCCTGACCGGCCAGGACGCGGTCCGGACCGCCAAGGCCTTCCATGCGCGCCTGCCGCTCACCGGCCTGATCCTCACCCGCGCCGATGGTGATGGCCGGGGGGGCGCCGCGCTTTCCATGCGCCATGTCACGGGGCTCCCGATCAAGTTCCTCGGCGTCGGCGAGAAGATCGACGCCCTGGACGCCTTTGACGCCCAGCGGGTGGCGGGGCGGATCCTCGGCATGGGCGATATCGTTTCGCTTGTCGAAAAGGCCTCGGCGGACTTCGACCAGGCCAAGGCCGAGCGGATGGCCAAGCGTCTGGCCAAGGGCAAGTTCGACCTGGATGACCTGCGCAACCAGATCGAGCAGATGATGAAGATGGGGGGCCTTTCGGGGATCATGTCCCTGCTACCCGGCGTCGCCAAGCTGAAGAACCAGATGGCCGAGCAGGGCATCGGCGACGCCATGCTGGCTCGCCAGGTGGCGATCATCAATTCCATGACCAAGGAAGAGCGCAAGAAGCCGGACCTGCTGGCCGCCTCGCGCAAGCGCCGGGTCGCGGCGGGGGCCGGCGTCGACGTCGCCGAGGTCAACAAGCTTTTGAAACAGCACCGCCAGATGGCCGACACCTTCAAGGCCATGAGCCGTGACGGCGGCAAGTCCATGGCCCGCATGGCCCAGATGATGGGCATCGGCGGACCTCCCGGCGGCGGGATGCCCGGAATGGGCGGCGGGGGAATGCCTCCCATGCCCCCCGGCGGCGGCATGCCCGGCATGCCGGGAAGCCCCGCAGATATGGAAGCCGCCCTCAAACAGCTGGGCGGCGGCAAGATGCCGGACATGAACGAGCTGGCCAAAATGCTGGGAAAGCCGGGCGGCATGCCTGGTCTTCCCCCCGGATTTAACCCTTTCAAGAAGAACTAAGGACCTGAAATGCTTAAGATTCGTCTGACCCGTGGCGGCACCAAGAAGCGCCCCTACTATTCGATCGTGGTGGCCGACAGCCACTCGCCCCGCGATGGCCGCTTCATCGAAAAGGTCGGGACCTATAACCCGCTCCTCAAGAAGGACGACCCCAATCGCGTGACCCTGAAGGTCGAGTCCATCCAGGGCTGGCTTGGCAAGGGCGCCCAGCCGTCGGACCGCGTGGCGCGCTTTTTGTCGACTCAGGGCCTGGTCAAGTGGGAACACGGCAACAACCCCAACAAGGGCAAGCCCGGCAAGAAGGCCGAGGAACGCGTCGCCGAACGCGCTCAACGCGAAGCCGATCGCGCCGAAGCTGCGGCCGCCGCCGCCGCCGCGCCGCCGCCCGCCCCTGAGCCGGAACCCGAGGTAGAAGCCGCCCCGGCGGAAGAGACTCCGGTCGAGGCCGCCGCCGAGGCCCCTGCCGAAGAAGCGCCGGTAGAAGCGGCCCCTGAAGAGGCCCCCGCCGCCGAGGAAGCTCCCGCCGAGGAGCCCGCCGCTGAAGAGGCTCCGGCCGCTGAAGCTGCTGAAGAAGAAAAGACCGAGGGCTAACCCTTTTCCCTGTCATCCCGGAAGCCGCGCAGCGGCTGTCCGGGACCCAGGTGTACAAGCGCCGATGCCTCGGGTCCCCTGGGTCCCGGCTCTGCGCTACGCTCCGGCCGGGATGACAGGATAATTTTGCCATGGCTGATCCAGACCAAACCCGCCTGATCTGCGTCGGCCGCGTGGCCGGGGCGTTTGGCGTGAAGGGCGAGGTCCGGATCACCGCCTATACCCAGGAGCCGCAGACCCTGCTGGGTCACAAGACGCTCCTGAAGAAGGACGGGTCCCCTGGCCTGACGATCCTTTCCGGCCGCCCGCACAAGGATGCGGTCCTGGCGAGGGTCAAGGAAATTGGCGCCAAGGAAGAGGCCGACGCGATACGGGGCCTGGAACTCTACATCCCCCGCGCGGCCCTGCCCGAGCCGGAGGAGGACGAGTTTTACCTCACAGACCTCTTTGGCCTGCGCGCGGTCTCGCCCGAGGGCGAAGAGCTGGGCGTGGTCAAGGCCGTCCGCGATTTCGGGGCCGGAGACATCCTCGAGATCCAGCCCAAGGCCGGCGCGAGCTGGTGGGTGGCCTTCACCCGGGAGGCCGTGCCTGAGGTGAGGCTGGCCCAAGGCGAGATCGTGGTCGTCCGCCCCGCCGAAGACTAGGCGAGCGGCAAGCTCAACCTGAATACCGCCCCGCCATCCTTGCCCGGCAGATATTCAACCGCGCCGCCATGGGCGATGGCGATCCTGCGGGCGACGGAAAGGCCGACCCCAGAGCCGCCCGGCTTGCGGGTGAAGAAGGGGACGAAGGCCGTCTCGACGTCCTCGGGGGATAGGCCCGGCCCATTGTCGGACACCTCGATGGCGACCGCCTCGACCTCCAGGCGCGCGGTGAGAAACACCGCGCCGTCGTCCCTGCCGCGCACCGCCTCGATGGCATTTTTGGCCAAGTTGATGATCGCCTGGTCGAGGAGGGCGGCGTCGGCCATCAGTTCGACCTTGGGGGTCTCGCAGCGCCAGGTGAAGGCGACCTTGGCCTCGCGGGCCTGGGAGGTGAGCAGGCGCTCCAGGCGGGACACCACCTCGCCCAGGGCCACGCGCCGCGGCTCGGGCTTGGGGATGTCGAAGACCTGGCGGTAGCGCTCGACAAAGGTCATCAGGCCCTCGGAGCGGCGGGCGATAATGGCCAGGGCCTCGGCGGCCTCGCGGTCGTCCTTGCCGATCAGGACCTGTCCCGATTGCGCCAGCGACAGGATCGGGGTCAGGGAGTTCATGATCTCGTGGGAGAGGACCTTGACCAGGTCTTCCCAGGCGCGCAGCTCCACCGCGTCGAGGTCGCCCGCCACCCGCTGCAGAGAGACAAGGCGGCGCGCCCCGCCCCTGGGGGTCGAAAATCCGGTGACCAGCGCGAACATCGCCCGCCCGTCCGCCAGCCGCACCACCTCGCCCACCCCGGGCCGGGCGTCGGCCAGGCGCGCGGCGAGCGCCTCGCCCAGGTCGGCGAGCCGCTTGGCGGCCGGAAGCAGCCGGCGGGCCGACTGATTGGCGAGTTCGATCCGGCCCTCCTCGTCGATGACCAGCAGGGCGGCGGAAACGGTGTCGGCCAGAGTCTGGAGATAGTCGATGCGCATCTGGCGTTCGGAGCGGGAGCGGCCCAGGCGGTCGAGCGCGCCGGCGACTGCTTCGTCGAGGACCGGCATGCCGGTGAGGCGTGGGGCGGGCCGCTCGTCCCCCTCGACCACCAGGCCGTCGACGAAACGCGACAGGAAACGGTCGGCCGAGGTCAGCTGGCGGACGATGTCGGCGATAACCAGGGCAATGACGCCGGCGACGATCAGGGCGTTGAAGTAGAAGCCTCTCTCAAACACCAGCCAAGCGGCGAGAAATCCGAGCGCGCTGACCAGCAGCGCCCTAAGTCCCAAGGCCAGGGCGAAGGCGTGAGGTCCGCCCCTAAAGCCCATAGCGCTCCATCCGGCGATAGAGGGCGGGGCGGGTGAGGCCCAGCGCAGCCGCCGCCTGGGAAACATTGCCGCCGAATTTTTCCAGGGCCTTGCGGATAGCATCCTCCTCCAGAGCGTCGAGGCTCTTCACCGCCCCGGCGTCGCGGGCGTCGGCCGTCTTCTTCGCGGCGGAGAGGACGGCGGCGACCAGGGCCTCATTGCGCCAGGGCTTGAGCACAAAGTCCACCGCCCCCCGCTTGAGCGCCTCCACCGCCAGGGCCACACCGCCATAGGTGGTCATCAGGATAACAGAGAGGGCTGGGTCGGCCGCGCAGATCGCGGACAGGGCGTCGAAGCCCTCTTTTCCGGACCGCTCGCCTACGGCGAAGTTCATGTCGAGCAGGACGGCGTCGTAGCCGCCCTGGCCGGCGCGTGGGCCCACGCCCTGCGGGGAGGAGACGACCTCGACGTCGGCGTCCTTGGCGAGCGCCAGGGCGGCGGCTTTCAGCACATCGGCGTCGTCGTCGATGATCAGGATTTTGGCGCGGGGCGGCATGCTCAGAGTCTAGAGCGCGCGCGCGAAAAGACCAAAGCCAGGCGCGGCAAGGACTTAGGGCCGGGTGCGGCGCAGGGGGATCGCGGCCCGTGTCCATTTCCGGACACTTCTCCGCGGCGCGGCGGCGGCGGTGCCGCCGCAAACCCTTATCGCGCCGGGCTTTCGCGAAAAGCCCGGCGGGCGCGATACTGTTCGCATGACGATAGACAACATGGATCGCAGCGTCGTCACGCCTTGGTGGCGCCGGGAGATGACCCTGGTGATAGGGGGACTCGTCCTTTTCCTCGCCATCGCCGGGGCCGGCGGGGCGATCCTGGTCTCCAGGGCGCGTTCGACAATCCAGGTCGCCGCTTCCAGCATCGTCGCCTCGCCGGTGAAGACCGGAGTGTTCCGCGACTTCACCCCCGTCCGCGCCCAGGTGGCCCCGCTGGAGGTGATCACCATCGATGCGGGCGAGGGCGGCCAGGCGGTAGAGGTCCTGGTCCGCTCCGGCGATCAGGTGGCGGCGGGCCAAACCCTGGCGCGGTTCAAGAACCCCGACCTGGAGATGCAGGTCCTTGAGCGTCAGTCGAGCCTGATCAGCGCGATCAGCCAGTTGCAGGAGGCGGCCAAGCGGCTGGAGGACGCGCGCGTCCAGAACGCCCGCGAAACAGCGCGGCTCGACTATGACATCGCCGCGGCGACCACTGTCTACCAGCGGCAGCAGACCCTGTTCGAAAAGGGCTTCGTCGCCGCAGCCGCCCGCGACAAGGCGCGGGACGAGCTCAATTACCTGAAGGCGCAACGGCCCCTGCACACCGAGACCACCGACCGGGCCGAAACCCTGCGCACCCGCCGCATGCCCGAAATCGACGCCGAGATTGGCATGTTGCGCCAGACCCTGACCGCGCTTCGCGCCCGGCTGGGGGGCCTTTCCGTCAACGCTCCGGTGGCGGGGCGGATCGGGGATTTTTCCCTCACCCTCGGCGAGACCAAGACCCGTGGCGCGGCCATCGCCAAACTCACGCCGGACCGGGGCTACAAGCTCCTGGCCACCGTCGATCCCTACTATCTGCCCCGCGTCCGCGCCGGCCAGACGGCGGCGGTGACTATCGCCGGCGTCGATGGCCTGAAGGAAGCGACGGCCCGCGTGCGCACCATCGACCCGACGGTCAAGGACGGGTCGTTCCGGGTCGAGCTTGAGTTCGAAGGCGCATCCCCCTCCGGCATCACCGAGGGTCAGCTCCTGGAAGGGCGCCTTTCGCTAGGCCGCGACGCCCAGGCGGTGATCACCGCCGCCGGGCCCTGGCTCGACACCAGCGGCGGGGCCTGGGCCATGGTTATCAACAGGGACGGCAAGACCGCCGACCGCCGCACCATCGAGGTCGGCCGCCGCAACGCCGAGGACGTCGAGATCCTCAAGGGACTTCGGCCCGGCGAGCAGATCATCACTTCATCCTACGCGGCCTTCGAGAAGGTCCAGCGGGTCAAGATCAAGAAAGCAAAGGGATAAGCCACATGCTTGAACTTTCAAACATCGCCAAGGTTTACCGCACCAGCGAGGTGGAGACGACGGCGCTGGCCGATATCTCCCTGACCATCAGGGAGGGCGAGTTCGTCGCCATCATGGGCCCCTCGGGCTGTGGTAAGTCGACCCTGCTCAACATCCTGGGCCTTCTCGATACCCCGAGCGACGGGACCTACGGCTTTTTCGGCTATCAGGTCGCCAAGGCCAAGGAGGCGGCGCTGACCGCGCTTCGCCGCGACCACATCGGCTTTGTCTTCCAAAGCTTCAACCTGATCGACGACCTGACCGTCGCCGAGAATGTCGAGGTGGCCCTGCTCTACCGCGGCCTGTCGCGAGGGGAGCGCAAGAAGCGGATCGCCGAAGCCCTTGAGCGGGTCGGCATCTCCCATCGCGCCAAGCACCGGCCGCAGCAGCTTTCCGGCGGCCAGCAGCAGCGGGTGGCTGTCGCCCGTGCGCTGGTGTCGAAGCCCAAGCTGATCCTGGCGGACGAACCGACCGGCAACCTCGACACGGCGAACGGCGAGGCGGTGATGCAGCTCCTCAAGGACGCGGCCGCGGCGGGCGTGACCGTAGTCATGGTCACCCACTCCCTGGCCCACGCGGCCGAGGCCCAGCGCACCATCCGCCTCCTGGACGGGCGCGTGGTCTCCGAAACCCTGTTGGCGGCCTGATCCCATGTTGGCGAATTATTTGGCCGCGGCCTTCCGCAACCTGATGCGCAACCGCCTGCACTCGGCGATCACCACGGTCAGCCTGGCGGTCGGCTTCACGGTGATGATCCTCGTCACCGTCTTCTGGCGCAACGAACGCACCTACGACCAGTTCTGGCCCAACGCCGACAGCCTCTACATGGCCATGGGCCGCGAGCTCAAGGACGGGGCGCCGAGCATCTATGACGACGCCTCCTCCCGCCTGACGCCGCTGATCGCCGCCGTACCCGGAGTTGAGGCCATCTCCCGGATGGTGGGTGAGACGGTGAAGATCACCATGGGCCCCACCGAGTACGAACTCGAGGAAACCGTCTGGACCGACCCCAACATCTTCGATCTCCTGCCGGTCAAGGCGATCCGGGGCGATCCGCGCGCCGCCGTCGCCGATCCGGGGTCGGCGGTGATCAGCAAGTCGATCGCGGAGAAGTTGTTCGGCGCCAACGACCCCATGGGCCGGCCCCTGACCATCACCACGATCCGGCGCGATACGCCGCAGACCTTCACCGTGACCGTGGGCGCCGTCATCGAGGACCGCCCACGCCAGACCCACCTTCAGCCGGGCTTCCTCTATCTGTCCGGAAACTCGGCGCTGGCCCGGCAGATCGATCCCACGGCTCGAGCCCTGACCTATTTCCGCGTGCGGAAGGACGTCCAACGGGAGAACCTGGAGCGAGACTTCGCCGCCCTGTCCGCCCGCCACATCCCGCCGGTCCGCGGGGTGAAATATGACGTGGCGCCCATCCCCATCAAAGACGCCTATCTGCGTCCGGGCGGCGACAACTGGTTCAGCCAGTCGGGCGGTGATCTGGTGCGCAGCAGCGGCGAGGGATTCACCACCCTGTTCTTCGCGCTCGGCTCCATGGTGCTGATCGTGGCCGCGATCAACTTCGTTACCCTGATGACCGCCAGAGGCGCGGGCCGGGCGGTGGAGGTGGGGGTGCGCAAGGCCTCGGGGGGCCGGCGCCGGGATCTTGTCCTGCAGTTCATCGGCGAGGCCCTGATCTACACCACCCTTGCCTTCCTGACGGCCCTGGCGCTCTCCGAGCTCGTCCTGCCTCTGGTCAGCAAACTCGTCGATGCGGAGTTTTCGCTCAACTACATCGAAGATTTCGGCCTCGTGGCCGGCCTGGGCCTCGCCGCGCTTGGCGTCGGTCTGGCAGCCGGTCTCTATCCCGCATTGGCCCTGTCATCCTTCAGGCCGGCCGTGGTGCTCAAAGGCGGCCTTCCCAAGACGCCCGGCTCAGCCCTGCTGCGCCAAATTCTGCTCACCGCCCAGTTCACGCCGCTGGTGCTGCTGGCCCTGGGAGCGGTCACCGCCAACGCCCAACTGTTCCGAAGCATCGATAACGCCAGCACCACGGGCGATATCAACAGCGTCATGATCCGCGAGCCCTGCACCTCCTCCCTGCGTGCCCGCATGGCGGTGATCCCCGGCGTGAAGATGGCGACCTGCCTCGAATATGGCGGGCAGAACATAGGCATGGTCACCGGCGCCCTTGGCATCGGCCAAAGGGTTCAGGCGGAGGTGAAGGGGAAAGACGGGCGCCGGCTCGAGGCGCAGCCGACCCTGGCAGATACCGACAGCGTGACGTTCCACGGACTGAAGTTGATTGCCGGCCGGTTCTGGACCAGCCCCACTGAGGCCGGCGTTGTCGTCAATGAAACCGCAGCGCGCAACCTTGGCTATTCAAACCCGCGAGCCGCGCTGGGCCAGCCGGTGGAATGGAAGGAAACTGGCGCGCCTATACCTTCCGGTAGCGGCCTCAGTCTGTCGACGAGCGGAGGGCCCGCCGTTGCCGCCGAAGCAAACGATCCCGTCCGGCGGTTCACCATCATTGGCGTCACAGCTGACCGGGGCGGCTTCGCGGACTACGAGGCGCCCCTTTATTACCAGGATGCGACCGCCAAGCGGCGGCTGGAGCTGGGGCTTCGGGTGAACGACGCCAAGGACCCGGCGCTGCTCAAGTCCCTCGACGCGGCTTGGGCGGAGACGGGGGCGCTGCGCCCCATGCAGCGGCAGACCTATATCGGCTGGCTGGAGGAGGCGAAGCTGGCGATGGGGCAAATCTTCGGTTTGCTGAACGGCATTGTCATCACCGGTCTTGTCATCGCCGCCCTCGGACTCTTCGGCCTTGCCGCTTTCCTGGCCGAGCAACGGACCAAAGAGGTTGGCGTGCGCAAGGCGCTTGGGGCAAGCCGCGCGACCCTGATGCGCATGCTGGTGTTTCAGTTCGCCCGGCCCGTGATCATCGCCAATCTCATCGCCGTGCCCCTGGTCTGGCTGGGTCTCAACGTCGTGATGGGCTCCGCCTCGCCGAACGAGCGGTTTGTCGCCCCCGCCTGGATCTACCTCCTGGTGACCGGCGCGTCCCTCGTCCTTGCCGTTGCGGCGACCTTCATCCACGCTTGGCGGGTGACCGGGCAGCGGCCGGTCATGGCGCTGCGCTACGAATAGCTATTTGGGCTGACGCATCCGGATCAGGCCTTCCTGGGCGCAGGAGGCCACCAGGGCGCCATCCTCGGCATAGATCAGGCCACGGGTGAAGCCCCGCGCACCGGAGGCCGAAGGACTGTCCTGGACATACAGGTGCCAGTCGCGGGTCCTGACCGGGCGGTGGAACCACATGGCGTGGTCGAGGCTTGCGACCTGCATTCCCGGCGTGTGGAAACGCACATCGTGCGGCCGCATGGAGGTCTCCAGTATGCCGGCGTCGGACATATAGGCCAGCACCGCCTGGTCGAAGGCCTCGTCGTCTCCCAGGTCGTCCTTGGTCCGCATCCACACCGCCGTGCCGGACTTGTCGACGCCGCCGGGCGGGGTGAAGGCGCCGACCGGGCGCATCTCCATGGGCCGCATGCGGTTCCAGACCTGGGCGTCGGGGGGCAGTTTGGCGATCTTGGCCTCGGTCTCGTCCTTCAGGGAGTCCGGCGATGGGAAGTCGGGCTTTTCGAACTGGTGATCGAAGCCGTCCTCGACAGTCTGGAAGGAGGCGGCGAGGTTGAAGATCTGCTCGCCGCGCTGGATGGCCGCGACCCGGCGCGTCGCGAAGCTCTTGCCGTCGCGGGCCCGCTCGACCTGGTACAGCACCGGGATGGTCGGGTCCCCCGGGCGGATGAAATAGCAGTGCAGCGAATGACAGCGCAGGTCCGTGACCGTCTTGTAGGCCGCGATCAGCGCCTGGCCGATCACCTGGCCGCCAAAAATACGACCGCGGGCGTTTTCCGGCGAGAAACCGCGGAACAGGTTCCACTCCATCTCATCCAGGGTCAGGGTCTTCTTGAGGTCTTCGTATTCGCTCATCAGGCGGAATTAGCCCCGTTGCGGGCGGGAGGGAAGGCTTGACCGGCCGGGGACATGTACCTTCGGTACGTGTCCCCTGACCCCTGGCGGGACGCCCCTCCGGCGGGTGAGACGTTCAAGACCATGGGGGGACACGTACCGGAGGTACATGTCCCCTACGCTCCAAACGCCTCGGCGACGGCCTGCTCCTGGGCGGGCAGGGTGAAGCTCGCCTGGGCCGCCTCGCGGGCGAGGCTTTGCAGGGTCCAGGCGCTATGGCCGACATGGACGCCGATGGCGATAAGGTCGGCCTCGATGGCCGGCCGGTGCTCTGTCTCGATCGGCGTATTGCCCTCGGCCAGCGCCTCATCCAGGCGCCAGCCGAACAGGTGATCGCGGCTGATGCAGACCACGGCGCCGGGTGGTCCCAGCCACTCATAGTAATGCTGCCAGCCGTCCAGCGCGCGGCCGTCGAGGCAGTTGCGATAGCGTCGGCCGGCCTCGGTCAGGGCCTCGCGGGTGGCCAGGGGTCGCAGCCTATCGGTCCCCGGGTGCGGCGGCTGCGCGGCCGGCGGCATGATGTCCGTCGCGACCTGCTTGAAGAGGCAGGCAGCGTGGGGCGCCCGCGCCCAGCGTGCGGCGATCTCGGCGGCAGCGGCGGGGCCGTCGCGCTTATCGATGCCGCTGAAGCATTCGGCCAACAGCCGTCCCTGGTCCTCTGAGAGGCGCAGGATCGTTCCGCCTGCCGCGATCAGGACGGCCGGCAGGGACGACAGCACACGAACCTCGCGGGCGCTGATCAGGGCGGCGTGGCGCAGAACCTTGGCGGTGCGCTCATCCGCCAGGCGTTGCAGGAGCAGGCCATAATCCTCCGCCGACCAGGCGGTCTCGCCGATGCGGCCCAGCGCCCGGGCGAGGCCCGGGGGCGATCCCGGCGTCAGGGCGCGGATGGCGCTCTTCAGCGGCGCTTCCAGGGCCTGGCGCGCGAAGGCCGCGCCCGCCGTCCAGCCGTCGGCGCTGCGCTGCAGGGCGAGCGTCAGGAAGACAAGGTGCCGCCTCGCCGCGGGGGCAAGCAGGAATGGGGTGTGGGGCGCGGGCCACAGGGATGCGATCTCGGCGGCGAAATCGCCGGCGATGAAGGCAAGCAGGGTCGAGGCCTCGCGCGATGGCGCGGCGTTCTGGGACTTCAAATGTTCTGGCGGGGTCTGAGCCCTTCGCCTCTTCCACGGCAACATGCCAAATTCTCCTTGGGCGCGGCCCAAGAAGTGAGGCGGCCGCTGGCCTAGCGTCGGATGGGTTTCAAAGTCCGGGGCGCCACGGAGAGCCCACAGCCCGCCGCGCATTCCCACGACCGCATTCGCGATCGGAAGGACATGTTCGGTGCGAGTGTCATGCGGGCGGAATCTCCCTTGGAGGTTTGTAACGGCCGCCCTGATGTCACGGCGTTATGCGAGTCGCAAGACGCGTGACGGGATTACCCGTCAGCGTTGCATGGGCGACACGGTCAGGCTTGTTCGGCGGCCTCATCGCGGGTCGCCCGGCGGGCGGTGGCCCAGCCTAGCAAGGCGGCTGCAAGCATCAGGGCGGCGCCGATGATGAAGGCCGAGCCCATGTGCGGCAGCGTGGGCGAAGGGCCCACGGAAAGGGCGTAGACCCAGCCGAAGAACAGGGGCGACATCACCCCGGCCACTGCCGCGACGCTCATATTGGCGCCCTGCAGCTGGCCCTGTTCGCTCTCAGAGACCTTCATGGTCATCAGGGCCATGATGGCCGGCATGGCGAAACCCATCATGGCGCCGGGAATCTGGGAGAGTACGAACAGAGGCCCGTTGGGCGCGAGCCCCATGCCGAGGAAGCCGATGACCCCGGCGGAAAGGCCGAAGATCATCAGCTTGCGCTCGCCGAACCGCTTCACCGCCGGGTCGATCAAGAAGAGCTGGATGATCATGTCCAGCGCCCCCCAGAAGGCAAAGGTGAAGCCGACCTGCGCGGTGCTCCAGCCGAACTTGGCCATGGCGTAAAGGACGAAGACCGCCGGAAAGACGAAGTGGGCGAAGTACATCAGGAAGTTGGTCGCCGAGAGACCGAAGAGCTCGCGGTGCGAAGAGAGGAGCTTGAAGGCGCCGAAGGGGTTGGCCCGCTTCCAGGAGAACTCCATGCGGGTCTCCTTGGGCAGGGACTCCGGCAGGACAAAGGCCCCGTAGAGGAAGGTGATCCCGGAACAGGCGGCCGCCACCCAAAAGGGGGCGCGGGGCCCAAGCTCGCCCAACAGGCCGCCGATCAGGGGGCCGAGCACAAAGCCGCCGGAGAAGGCCGCGCCCACCATGCCATAGGCCTTGGCGCGCTCTTCGGGGCCGGTGACGTCGGCCATATAGGCGTAGACGGTGGTAAAGCTCGCCGTGGTGATTCCGGCGATGATCCGCCCCACCGCCAGCCACCAGAGGTCGGGAGCCAGCGCCATCAGCACATAGTCCAGGCCCAGGCCCGCGGCCGAAATCAGCAGCACCGGCCGGCGGCCATAGCGGTCCGACAGGCACCCCATGATCGGCGAGCAGAGGAACTGCATCCCCGCCCACAGAGCCACGAAAACGCCGTTGAGGAGGCCCGCCCGCGCGTTGGACCCGGTGAAGTCCTCGATCAGGCTGGGCAGCACGGGCATGACGATGCCCATGGCCACCACGTCCAGGACGGCGATCACCATGATGAAGGCGAACACGGCTTTGCGCTGCCTAAGGGCGTTCAGCATGGCCTGGCTCCGTGGTTCCGGCGGCGGGGCGGCGCATATAGAATAGGCCGGTGAGGGGCGCCACCCCCAAGGGAGGAAAAGCCATGTTCAGTCACGTCACGCTCGGGACCAACGACTTCCATAAGGCCGAACCGTTCTATGACGCGGTCATGGCCGCCCTTGGCCACCCCATTCTGTTCCGCGGCAAGGGCGTCCTCGCCTACGGGACGCCGACCGGCGAGAAGCTCTTCGTGGTGACCCCCTTCGACCGCAAGGCCGCCGCCCCGGGCAACGGCGTCCACGCCGCCTTTAAGGTCGGCGACCGCGCAACCGTCGACGCCTTCTACGAAACCGCCCTGGCCAACGGCGGAACCGACGAGGGCCCGCCCGGACTTCGGCCGCACTATCACCCCAACTACTACGGGGCCTATGTGCGCGACCCCGACGGCAACAAGCTGCAGGCGGTGTGCCACAGGGCGGACGGTTAGTAGGTGGCGGCGGGCGCCGCGCTCTCCACCCCCGGCGCGACCCGGCGGTAAATCAGCGCCTCAGCGACATGTACCCGGCGGACGCTCTCCGCCCCCTCCAGGTCGGCGATGGTGCGGGCGAGGCGGATGGTGCGGGTCCAGCCGCGCGCGGTGAGACCGCCGGCTTCGGCGGCGCGGGTCAGCAGGGCCTTGGCCGGTTCGTCGAGGGCGGCGATGTCTTCGAGGAAGCCGCCCGAGGCATGGGCGTTCAGCGGTGGGGCGTCCTCGCCGCGGGCCTTGGCGCGATCGACCTGAAGGGTTCTCGCGGCGGCGATCCGTGCCGCGACCTCCCTGGTTCCTTCGGCGGGGGCGGGAAGCGCTAAGTCAGCGGCGGTGACCGGCGGCACCTCGACCTGCAGGTCGATGCGGTCGAGCAGGGGGCCAGAGACCTTGGTCTGATAGGTCTGCTGGCAGCGGGGCGCCCGGCCGCAGGCGCCGCGGCCAAGGCCGCCGTGGCCGCACTTGCAGGGGTTCATGGCGGCGACGAGCTGGATCTTGGCCGGATAGCGGATGTGGGCGTTGGCCCGGGCCACCATCACCTCGCCAGTTTCCAGGGGCGCGCGCAGGCTGTCGAGCGCCTGGGCGCCGAACTCGGGGAGCTCATCGAGGAAGAGCACGCCGTTGTGGGCGAGGCTCACCTCCCCCGGCTTGGCCTTGATCCCGCCGCCGGTGAGCGCCGCCATGGAAGCCGAATGGTGCGGCGAGCGGAACGGCCGGGCGCGGGTCAGGGCGCCCTTGGCGATCAGGCCGGCCATGGAATGGACCATGGAGGTCTCGAGCAATTCGGCGGGGGTGAGCGGCGGCAGAAGACCCGGCAGCCGCGCCGCCATCATCGACTTGCCCGAGCCCGGCGGGCCGATGAACAGCAGATTGTGACCACCGGCCGCGGCGATTTCCAGAGCTCGCTTGGCGCTTTCCTGGCCCTTGACGTCTTTCAGGTCCGGGCCGCCTTCTGGTTCGATCACGGCGCCCGGCTTGGGCTGCGACAGAACCTGCTGGCCTCGGAAATGGTTGATCAGGCCCACGAGCGAGCGCGGCGCCAGCACGGCGCAATCCCCGGCCCAGGCAGCCTCGGGCCCGCAGGCCTCCGGACAGATGAGACCCAGGTTCATGCTTCCTGCGGCGATGGCCGCCGGCAGCGTTCCCGCCACCGGCGCGATCTGGCCATCGAGGCCCAGCTCCCCGATCGCCGCCCAGCCCGCCAAGGCGTCGCGCGGCAAAATCCCCATCTCGGCCATCACGGCCAGGGCGATGGCCAGGTCGTAGTGGCTGCCCTCCTTGGGCAGGTCCGCGGGGGCGAGGTTGCAGACGATGCGCTTGTAGGGAAAGGCGAGCCCGATACCGGCGAAGGCGCCGCGCACCCGCTCGCGGCTTTCACCCACCGCCTTGTCGCCAAGTCCGACCAGCACGAAGGCGGGGTTGCCCTTGGTGAAGGTCACCTCGACGTCGACCTTGCGGGCCTCGACGCCCTCGAAGGCGACAGTGACGACACTGGCGACCATGCCCTTGAATCCCCTGGACTTATCCACAAGCCAAGCATAGCTCGCGGAGCGGATCAAGAACAAAAAACGAACATTAGGAGAAGATGAAATAGAACAGTCGTCTAAGCGACAAACTCAAGAGACTCGGTGAACCGCCAGTCCTTAAAGCTTGACCGTGCCTAAGATCGGCAGGGCATGAGGTCCTTTAGCGCGACCCCCTCATGCTTTCCGGGGATCTTCAGCGTCGTCAAGAGCTGGTCGGCCTCGGCCGCCTTGCCGGGCGTGGTGGTGACCAGAAGTGATTCTTCGCCCAGCGGGACGTAGAGCAGAACCGTGCGGCTCACCACCACGCCCGCCTCGCAGCGGACCATCTGGCGGACGTTTCCGGTCTGGTTCTCCATGCCGAACATCGGAACGGCATAGATCCCGCCCCGCAGGGTGAGCGCGATCTCCGGCCCCCTGCCCAGACGATAGGTCATGTGATCGGCCACCCCCTGCCTGGTCACCTGATAGCCCAGGGGGATGGCGATGGTGAAGGGAAGCTGGTCTGGCCGCGCGACCTCGAAGCCGTCGGCGCTTTGCAGCGCGAGCGCCAGGAGGGCCGCGATCATCATCCCGCGCGGATCTGCTCGATCCGGTCCCAGAGGGCGGCGGCGGCGTCGGCGGTTCCGAACCGCTTCATCTGCTGGGCGCCGGTGGGCGAGGTGACGTTGATCTCGGTCATATAGTCGCCGATCACGTCAATGCCGACGAACAGCAGGCCCCGGCGTTTCAGCTCCGGTGCGATGATCGCGCAAAGCTCCAGGTCGCGGGCGGTAAGCTCCACCGCCACGGCGGTCCCGCCCTTGGCGAGGTTGGAGCGCACCTGGTCTTTTGCCGGCACGCGGTTGACCGCGCCGATGGGCTCGCCGTCGATCAGGATGATTCGCTTGTCGCCCTTGGAAACGGCGGGGATGAACTTCTGCACCACCACCTGCTCGCGGCCGATCATGGTGTGGAGCTCCAGGAGGGCGTCGAGGTTCGGATCATCCTCCTTCAGCCGCACCACGCCAGAGCCGCCGCCGCCGTAGAGGGGCTTCAAGACGACATCGCCGTGCTTGGCGCGGAAGTCGTAGATCGCCTCGGGATCGGAGGTGACCAGCGTCGGCGGCTGCACCCCTTCAAAGCCCGTGACGAACAGCTTTTCCGGGGCGTTTCTCACTTCGGCGGGATTGTTCACCACCAGGGTCTTGGGATGGATCTTCTCGAGGAAATGGGTGGCCGTGATGTAGGCCATGTCGAAGGGCGGATCCTGGCGCATCAGGACCACGTCGAACTCCGACATGTCGCGCACTTCCCAGCCGCCAGTGGTGTGGTGATCACCCTTCACCGCGCGCAGGTTCAGCGGCCGCCCCCGGCCCAGCACCTTGCCCTCGACCAGGGAGAGCTTGTCGGGGGTATAGACCCAAAGACCATGGCCCCGCGTCTGGGCCTCCAGCATGAGCAGGAAGGTGGTGTCGGTCTCGATATTGATCCCCTCGACGGGGTCCATCTGGATGGCGACGGAAAGGGGCATCGAGGGCTCCGCGTAACGAGGCTTCGGACTTAAGCGCTGAGAAGCTCAGCGCCAAGGGGACATGTACCTCTGGTACCTGTCCCCCCACCCCTGCGGAACGTCCCCCAGGCCGGTGAGACGTTCAAGGCTGTGAGGGGACACGTACCGAAGGTACATGTCCCCGGTCAGTTGAGCTTCATCCGCACCCGCTCCCGCGCCGCGCGGGCCGCGATGGCGGCGCCGCCGTCCAGGGTCTGGGCCATGCCGAGCGCCTGCTGGGCGCCGACCAGGGCGCCCTGGCCTTCGCGGGCGGCCGCGACGTCCAGCCACGGCCGGTGGTCCTTGGGATCGAGCAGAGCGCGGCGCAGGGCGCTTCGTTCGGCGCGGGCGAAATCGCGCTTGGCCGACGCGCGGGCGAAAATGTTGTTCTCCAGGCGGATGGCGACGGCGCGGTCTGGGACCGGGGCCATCAGTTCCTCCAGGCGGTCGGCGACGCCGGGGGTGAGGCCCGCCTGTAGCGCGCGGCTGGTAAGCTCGGAGGGCAGGACGATGCGGCCGTGGCTGAAGGGATCGAGCGCCACGGGCCCGTCGCTGGTCTCGACCCGTAACAGGAAGTGGGCCGGGAAATCGACGCCGTTGACGCCGAGGCCGCAGCGCCTCGCCGCGCCGATGTAGAAGACCCCCAGCGCCACCGGCAGGCCCTTGCGGCGCTCGGCCACAGCGATCAGGTCGGCGTTAGCCGGATGGTCGTAGCTGATCAGATCGCCGGTGAAGTTGAGATCGCCCGACAGGACCTCCGCCAAGGCCTCCTCCGGCCGGTCCATCTTCAGCCGCTCGGCCAGGCGCTCGGAGGCGCTGAGCAGCAGGGCGCGGGCGGGCGCGGGATCGCGGGAGGGATCCTCGTGCATGGCGCAGGTCAGGGCCGCCTCGAACAGATCGAAGCGCTCATCGCTCTCCCGCCCGATGCGGGTCAGCGCAGCCTCGGTGTCCTCGCGGTTCATGTTCTTGGCGGATCATCCTTCCATGCGTCGGTAATATGACGCGGCCAGCGCCCGGGCGCGAGGGCGATCAGGTCTATGCGTATATCAACCTGCCTAAGGCCCGGTCTGCGGGCGGCGATCATTTGCCCGGCCCGGCGCAGGCGGTCGCGCTGGTCAAAGGTGACGCACTCCAGTGCGGCCTCTAAAGCCAGACGCTGCTTTACCTCGACCACCGCCAGGGTCTTGCCGCGCAGGGCCAATAGGTCGATCTCGGCGACCGGCGTCTTCAATCTAAATCCTAGGATGCGATATCCCTTGAGCATCAGATAAAGCGCCGCCCGCCATTCGGCGTTGCGCCCTGAGGTTCGGGCGGCGGCCCCGCGAAGGCGGCGGGCCTCGTTCACGCCTTGCCCTGAAGGTCTATGGCCCGGCGGTAGAGGTCGCGCCGCGGCAGGCCAAGCGCCTTTGCGACCTCGCTCGCCGCTTCCCCGGGGCCTAGGCGGGTCAGGGCGTCGGCGAGAGCCTTGTCCGCGTCTGCCTCGCTGGCGGCTTCCTGCGCCCCCGGCCCCACCAGGACGACAAGCTCCCCCTTGGGCTCGGCGAACGCCGGATCGGCGGCCAGGGTATCGAGCGTGCCCCGCGTCACCGTCTCATAGAGTTTGGTCAGCTCCCGGCACACCGCGGCGGGACGCGGACCGAAGGCCTTGGCCATGTCAGCCAGGCTGGCCGCCAGACGCGATCCGCCCTCGTAGAAGATCAGTGTCGCGGGGAGTGGCGCAAGGGCCTCGAAAAAGGCGAGGCGAGCGGCTGATTTCGGCGGTGGAAAGCCCGCGAACAGGAAACGGTCGGCGGGCAGCCCCGCGACCGTCAGCGCCGTCAGGGCCGCCGAAGCGCCGGGAACAGGGATCACCGCATGGCCGGCGGCGATCGCTTCGCGCGCCACCACAAAGCCCGGGTCGGAAATCAGCGGCGTGCCGGCGTCGGAGACCAGGGCGATGCGGGCTCCCTCGGCAAGACGCTCCAGGATCTTGGGCGCAATCCGCGCCGCCGCATGGTCATCGCATCGCTCCAGGGGCTTCCTGAGGCCATAGGCGGAAAGCAGCTTGGCGGTGACCCGGGTGTCCTCGGCCAGGATCAGGTCGCAGCCGGAAAGGACGTCCAGCGCCCGCAAGGTCACATCCCGCAGGTTCCCGATGGGCGTGGCCACCAAATAGAGGCCCGGCGCGAGCGGCGTCGGATCGAGGGCTGGCGGAGCTAAGGGCGGGCGGGCCATGTCGTGGTCTTAGCCCTGTTTGTCCAATATTCGAATGTTCCCTCAGGGGACCAGTTTGGCGAGCAGGCTGTTCAGGACGGCCCGGCCCGCCGCGGTTGTGGTCAGCCGGCCTTTGCCAAGGTTCAGAAAGCCTGCGCCGGCCATGTCGCTCAAGGTCTCGGGCTTCATCTCCAGCGCCGCCACTTCGTCCATCCGGACGCCTTCCAGGGTGCGCAGGCCCAGCAACAGCCGCTCGATGGCGGCCTCCCGGGGGTCGAGGGCGTCCGCAAACTTGAAGCCCGTCCCCTTGGCCGCCACGGCGCTGATGTAGGCCGAAACCCCCGGCTCAGCGTAGGTCGCAAGGCGGCCCGCCGCGGTCAGACGGCCATGGGCGCCCGGGCCCGCGCCGACGTAGTCCCAGCCCCTCCAGTAGGCCAGGTTATGGGCAGAACGGGCGGCTCTCCCCTTCGCATGGTTGGAAACCTCATAGGCCTCGAAACCGGCGGCGGTCAGCGCCTCCTGCGTGGTTTCATAAAGGTCGGCCGCGGCGTCGGGATCGAGCGGCGTGAACACCTTCCGGCCGACGGCGCGGTCAAAGGCGGTGCCAGGCTCGATGGTGAGTTGGTAGGGGGAGATGTGTTCCACGCCGAGCGCGACGGCGGCCTCAAGCTCCGCGGCCCAGGCTTCCCGCGTCTGGCCGGGCAGGGCGTAGATCAGGTCGAGGGAGACGCGCGGGAAAACGCTGATCGCCGTCTCGGCGGCGCGGCGGGCCTCGGCGGCGCTGTGGTTGCGCCCGAGGAACTTCAAGGCGGCGTCATCGAAAGCCTGGACCCCGAGGGACAGCCGATCGACCCCCGCCTCGCGAAAGGCCTGAAACCGGCTCGCCTCGGCGTCGGTGGGGTTGGCCTCCAGGGTGATCTCGACCGCCTCGTCCGTGGGCCACAGGCGCCGGGCGGCTTCAATGATCTCCGCCGCCCAGGCGGGGTCCATCAGCGATGGGGTGCCGCCGCCCAGGAAAATCGAGGTCAGGCGCCGCTCGCCGATCAGGCCGGCCTGCGCCTCCAGGTCGACCGCGATGGCGCGGGCCAGTGAGGCCTGTTCCCCTTGGCCCCTGTCCCTGATCACGTTGAAGTCGCAGTAGGGGCAGATCCTGGCGCAGTAGGGCCAGTGGACATAGACCGCGAGGGGCGGGGCTTCACTCAAACAGCGCCGCTTTCAGCTTGGCGAAGGCCTCGGCCCGGTGGCTGATCGCGTCTTTTTCAGCGCGCTCCATCTCCCCGAAGGTCAGGGTCCCGCCTTGGGGAATGAAGATCGGGTCATAGCCGAAGCCCCGCGTCCCCCTCGGCGGGAAGACCAGGGTCCCGTCGACGCGGCCCTCGACAACCACGGCGGGACCGCCCGGCCAGGCGACGGCGAGCGCGCTGGTGAAATAGGCGGAACGGTCGGCGGCCCCTACCTCCTCCAGCCGCTCCTCGACCTTCTGGATGGCGAAGGCGAAATTCTTGGCGGGGCCGGCCCAACGGGCCGAATAGATCCCCGGCGCCCCGTCCAGGGCCGGGATGCTCATCCCCGAATCGTCGGCGATGGCGATCAGACCGCTCAGCTCGGCGGCGTGGCGGGCCTTCAACAGCGCATTGCCGGTGAAGGTCGTCTCGGTTTCCTCCGGCTCAGGAAGGCCCGCATCGCCGGCGGAGGTCAGGAAGAAGCGGCCCTCGAGCAGAGCGGCGATCTCCGGAACCTTACCGGGATTGTGGGTCGCCACGATTAACCGCGATCCGAACGGTAATCTTAATGCCATCGATGGTCCCGCCTTGGCCCAATTTGAGCCCGCCTTCCTTCCCTTTAAGGCCTTTTCGCGCAAGGGCGGGCAACATTGTTACGGTAAATTCACGCTGCATTGCACAAAAGAAATTTTATAACTCTTGATTGATAATCGATAATCCCGTATTGAAAGTCGCCAAGGGGCTCCTATTTAGGCCGTGTAGCCAAGCTTCTGTGTGTTGCGCTGCACAATTAAGAAAGGAACTAAGACCATGCCCATCACCCTGACCCCCCTCGTTGAACGGGTCATCAACTTCGCGGGCGCCTTCGCGCTCCTGGCCGGCCTCGCCCTCGGCGCGGCGATGTTCGTGGCGCAATCGCTCTAATGCGTTGCGCTTTGACGAAACGGCCAATCGAGGCATTCTCGCCGCTCGTCTGACGGATCGCCGTCAGTCGACGGCGGGAACTTCTCTCTATTAATTCCGGCCGAAGAACCGGAAGGTAACAAAGGCAAAACGCCAAAGAGGGGAAACCCAAGATGGTCCGCACCCTGGGCCCACGCTCTGTATCGAGTTTTTTGAAGATTCTCCTGGACATCACCCTGGTGGCCCTGGCGGTCGTCCTGGTCGGGATGGGCCTGTTCGCGCTTCTGAGCGCCATCGCCCTGGTCAATCCCGCGCCCTTCTCCCAGTGGCGCTATCCGGACGGCTATCCGATTCTGCCCAACACGCCGGCCCGGGCCGCGAACCTCCTCAACATGTGCCTTGGGCCGCTTGCCCTGATGTTCATCGTCGGGCGCCTGCGCAAGATTTTCATCACCCTGATCGCCGGCGATCCATTCACCGCCGAAAACGCCCGGCGCCTGCGGGTCATCGGACTGGTCCTCGCGGCCCTCGAGGGCTCGCGCTACCTGATATACGCCATCCTCATCTGGGGCCTTCGCGACGTTCCGCGCTTTGCGCGCCCTGAGATCAACTTCACCGCCCTATTCGCCGTCGGCGTGATGTTCGTGCTGGCCGAGGTGTTCGATGAGGGCGTTCGTATGAAAAAGGATCTGGAGCTGACGATCTGACGCATTTCCGATGCGTTGATCGAAATTCGATAAGTCACTATCAAAACAGTTGGCGCACCCGCCGATAGAGCGGGGCGCCCCATCAGGATCGACCGTTTAGAAGATGCCCATTCGCGTCCATCTCGACCGCGTGCTCTTGGACCGGCGTATGTCGCTGACCGAGCTTGCCGAACGCGTGGGCGTGACCATAGCCAACCTCTCGATACTCAAGACCGGCAAGGCCAAGGCCGTGCGCTTCTCGACCCTGGACGCCCTCTGCCGCACCCTGGAGTGCCAGCCGGGCGACATCCTGGTGTTCGAGCCGGGTCCGCCCGACCCCGATGATCCGGATGACGCCTGACCGGCGAGACGTGCTCTGTGGCGCCGGCGCGGCCCTGCTCGCGGGGCCGGTCCTGGCTTCCCCCGCGGGCGACCGCGTCATCGCCGCCGCCCGCAAGCAGCTCGGCGTCACCCGCGGCTATGACGGGGCCTATCAGAAGCTCAGCTATCCCGGAGGCGACGTACCCCGCTCCACCGGCGTCTGCGCCGACGTCATCGTCCGCGCCTATCGCGACGGCCTTTCCCTCGACCTGCAGAAACTGGTGCACGAGGACATGAGGCGGGCCTTTTCCGCCTATCCCTCGAAAGCCTCGTGGGGCCTGACCCGCCCCGACGCCAACATCGACCACCGCCGTGTGCTCAATCTGGAAGCCTTCTGGAAGCGGGCGGGGGCGGAGCTTTGGCGCGCCCGGGGCGCATCGCCTGGTTCAGTTTTTCCAGGGCCATTGGAGGTCGGCGACCTCTTGACCTGGCGCGTGGCCGGAAGCCTGCCGCACGTGGGCCTGGTCTCGGCGGCGGGCCGCTCGCCGAAGGTCATCCATAATATCGGCGGCGGGGCCGAAGAGGTCGGACTTTGGACCTTCACCATCCACCGGGCCGTGGCCCATTACCGGTGGCCTCGGGGGACTGTTTGAAATCGCCGCGCGATTTCTAACTGTCCCCGACGCGGTCGGTCAGTTTCACCGGCGGTGAGGTAGGAACAGGGATGTCGGGGGCAGTTAGAAAGCCTGCGGCTTTTAAACAGTCCCCACCGCCGCCTTCTGCATTTCGCAAAGCTGGGCGATGCCGCTCTGGGCCAGGCTGAACAGGGCCTCGAACTCAGGGCGCGTGAAGCCGCGCTTTTCGCCGGTGGCCTGAATCTCGACGATGTCGCCGCCGCCGGTCAGCACGAAATTGGCGTCGGCCTCGGCGTTGCTGTCCTCGTCATAGTCGAGGTCGAGCACCGGCGTGTCCTTGAAGACGCCGCAGGAGATGGCGGCCACCGAGTCGGTGATCGGGTCCTTTTCCAGCACACCCTTTTCCATCAGGTGGGTGATGGCGATCCGCAGCGCCACCCAGGCGCCGGTGATGGCCGCGGTGCGGGTGCCGCCGTCCGCCTGCAGGACGTCGCAGTCGATGCTGATCTGGCGCTCGCCCAGCGCCTTCATGTCCACCACGGCGCGCATGGAGCGGCCGATCAGGCGCTGAATTTCCTGGGTGCGGCCCGACTGCTTGCCGGCGGCGGCTTCACGGCGGCCGCGGGTGTGGGTCGCTCTCGGCAGCATGCCGTACTCGGCGGTGACCCAGCCCTGTCCCTTGCCGCGCAGGAAGGGCGGCACGCTCTCATCGACCGAGGCGGTGACCAGGACGCGGGTATGGCCGAAGGAGACGATGCACGAGCCTTCCGCATAGCGGTTGACCCCGGTCTCGATGGTCACGGCGCGAAGCTGATCGGGGGTACGGTCGGAGGGACGCATGGAAAAAGAGCCTGACTTGCTAAGGAGTTCGCGAGGCCTATCCTAGAAGGGCGCCCATGACGAGCCTCTTCCAACCCCTTACCCCCCTGATGGCGGCCCCGTCCCTGACGGACCTGGACGCCCGCGCCCGCGACATCTTCCGCCGGGTGGTCGAAACCTATCTCGACACCGGCGAGCCGGTGGGATCGCGCACTGTCTCCAAAGGCGGCGTGCACCTGTCTCCCGCCTCGATCCGCAACACCATGCAGGACCTCGCCCACCTGGGCCTTCTCGACGCGCCCCACGTCAGCGCCGGCCGCATCCCGACCCATGCCGGGCTGCGCCTTTTTGTCGACGGGCTCTTGGAGGTCGGCGACCTTTCCGAGGCCGAACGTGCGGGGATCGACGCCCAGCTGTTCTCCAAGGGCCGCTCCTTCGAGGCGGTGATGGATCAGGCGAGCGCCCTGCTCTCGGGCCTTGCCGGCGGCGCGGGCGTGGTGGTGACCCCGTCGCGCGACATGGGCGTCAAGCATGTGGAATTTGTGGCCATGGGCGACCAGGCCCTGGCGATCATGGTCTTCGACGACGGCACGGTTGAAAACCGGCTGATGACCCTGGCGCCCGGTATCACCCCGGCGGCCTTGGCCGAGGCCAGCAACTTCCTGGGCGCGCACCTGCGGGGCCGCACCCTTTCCGAAGCCAGCGCCCAGATGTCGGCGGAACTGGCCATCGCCCGCCAGACTCTCAACGAAACGGCCGCCAAGCTGGTCGAGGAGGGCCTTGCGGCCTGGGGCGGCGGCGAGGCGGCGGAGCGGTCTCTGATCGTCCGCGGCCGGGCCAATCTCCTGGACGAGGGCTCGGCCATGGACCTGGAGCGGGTCCGCATGCTGTTTGAGGATCTGGAACAGAAGGAGCAGCTCATCGGTCTTCTTGATGACGTGAAAGAGGCCCAGGGCGTCCGCATCTTCATCGGCGCCGAAACCCGGCTTTTTTCACTTTCGGGTTCCGCCGTGATCGCTGCGCCCTATATGACGGGCCGCCAGAAGGTCCTGGGCGCCATCGGCGTCATCGGACCGGCCAGGCTGAACTATGCGCGGGTCATCCCGCTGGTGGATTATACCGCCCGGGTGCTCGGGCGGCTGATGGACGGATAGGAAGACTTTAATGACCGACGAGACGACGCCGGGCCCCGAGGCCTACGAGTTTGGGGACGACGACACGCAGGCCGCTCTGGAAAACGCTCAGGCCGAGATCGCCGCGCTGAAGGACCAGATCCTGCGCGTCGCCGCCGAGGCGGAGAACACCAAGCGCCGCTCCGAGCGCGAGATGAATGACGCCCGCGCCTTCGCCATCCAGAAATTCGCCCGCGATTTGTTGGGCGTCGCCGACAACCTCTCGCGGGCTCTGCAGCACGCCCCCCGCGAGGACGCCGATCCGGCGGTCAAGAACCTGGTCGTCGGTCTCGACATGACCGAAAAAGAGCTGCTTGGCGCCTTTGAGCGCAACGGCCTCAAGATGGTCGACCCCAAGGCGGGCGAGAAGTTCGACCCCAATTTCCACCAGGCGATGATGGAGCAGCACGCCCCCGGCCAGCCGGCCGGGACGGTGATCCAGGTCATGCAACCGGGCTATGAGCTGATGGGCCGGATCGTGCGCCCCGCCATGGTGGTGGTCGCCGATCGCCAGTCCGGCGCCCAGGCGGCCGCGCCGGAAGGGGCTTCGTCCAGCGGGGCCTATGCGACGGGTGAGCCCGAAGCCGGGGCCAAGGTCGACACCAAGGCCTGAATAAGGGCATGAACGGCGGATGGCCGCCTCCGCCGGACCCGAGATCGAACGCCTGATCGCCTTGCTGGCCAAGCTGCCGGGGCTCGGCCCCCGTTCGGCCCGGCGCGCGGCCCTGCAGCTCCTGAAAAAGAAGGACCAGCTGCTCACCCCGCTCGCCCAGGCCATGGCCGACGCCTCCCAGAAGGTGATGACCTGTTCGACCTGCGGCAGCCTCGATACCCGAAACCCCTGCGCCATCTGTTCGGACCAGAGCCGGGACCAGACCCTGATCTGTGTGGTCGAGGAGGTCGGAGCGCTCTGGGCCCTGGAGCGAGGCGGCTCCTACCGCGGCCGCTACCATGTGCTCGGCGGCCTGCTCTCCGCCCTGGACGGACGCGGGCCCGAGGCTCTGCACATCGCGGGCCTGGTGGATCGGTCCAAGGGTATCCGCGAGGTGATCCTCGCCTTGCCCGCCACGGTCGACGGCCAGACCACCGCCCACTACCTCGCCGACCGCCTGGCGCACAGCGGCGCGGAGGTCACCATGCTGGCCAGGGGCGTCCCCGTTGGCGGCGAACTCGACTGGCTGGACGACGGGACGATCGCTCAGGCGCTTAGGGCGAGACGGCCCGCATAGGGGACACGTACCTTAAGGTACGTGTCCCCGTGACGCGACTCGCTTTTCCTGTTAGCGAACGGAACATGAACCTTAGTTTGATCATCGCGCTCGGGGCCGTGGGTCTCGCCGTCCTGATGGCGGTCTGGGCGCTGCTGGAGCGGGGCCGGGCCAACCGCGCCGAGGCCCGCGCCTGGGAGCTTTCGGGCCGGTCGGGCGATCCTGAGCTGATCCGGGCCCAGGCTGCGGAGAGCGCCCAGGCGGTGGCGAAAGCCCTGATCGAGCGCACCGACGAGACCTTCAAGGCGCGGGAGCAACTGGCCCAGCAGCGCATCGAGGCGCAGCTCAAGCCCGTGGCCGAGACCTTGGCCAAGTTCCAGGAACAGGTGACGGCGGTCGAAAAATCCCGCGCCGAGGACACCGGCGGCCTGAAGGCCCAGATCGCCGCCCTCATGCAGGCATCCGTCGACACCCAGGCCGAAGCCCGCAAGCTCTCCACGGCATTGCGCCGAGGCGCCGGCGTTCAGGGGCGCTGGGGCGAACAGATGCTGCGCAACGTCCTGGAGGCCGCCGGCCTGCAGAACCGCTTCGACTTCGAGGAGCAGCCCTCCACCGACACCGAAGAGGGCCGCCGCAGGCCGGACGTGAAGGTGAAGATGCCCAACGGCGGCATGCTGGTGATCGACGCCAAATGCTCGCTGAACGCCTTTCTGGAGGCCCAGGACGCCACGGACGACGCCGGGCGCACGGCGAGCCTCGTCCGCCATGCCCAATCCATGCGCGCCCACATGACCGGCCTTTCCAGCAAGGCCTATTGGGATCAGTTCAAGAACGAGCGCACCCCCGACGTCGTGGTGATGTTTGTCCCGGGCGACGGCTATCTCTCCGCCGCCCTGGAGCACGCGCCGGAACTGCTCTCCGAAGCCATGGAGCGCCGGGTGGTGATCGCCACCCCCACCACCCTCTTCGCCCTCTGCAAAGCCGTCTCCTACGGCTGGCGGGTCGAGGACCAGGCGGCGGGAGCCCAGGAAATCGCCCATCTGGGCAAGGAACTCTACAAGCGCCTGTCGGTCATGGGCCGTCACGTCTCCAGCGTTGGCAAGGCCCTCGACGCGGCGGTGACCCGCTACAACGATTTTGTCGGCTCCCTGGAGACCAAGGTCCTGCCCCAGGCCAGGCGCTTCGAAGAGCTCAAGGTCGACCACGAGGGGGCCGAGATCGAGGTCCTGGAGCCCATCGTCACCGCCTCGCGCAAGCTCACTAAGCTGGATGAAGAGGCTGCGGCCGATAGTCCCCCCGTCTTGACCGTCGCCAAGGGCTGACCTACCTCAAGCCCGTTATGGCCATTCGTGAAATCCTCGTCGTTCCGCACCCCGTCCTGAAGGAGGTGTCCGCCCCCGTCGAAGGCGGCGTCACCGACGAGCTGCGCGCCCTGATGGACGACATGCTGGAGACCATGTACGCCGCGCCGGGCATTGGCCTCGCCGCCGTGCAGATCGGCGTTCCCAAACGCGTCATCGTCATGGATCTGGCCGGCAAGGACGAGCCGCCGGCCCCGCAGGTCTTCGTCAATCCGGAGATCACCTGGGCCTCCGAGGAGCTGGCCTCCTACGAGGAAGGCTGCCTTTCGGTGCCGGAGATCTTCGACAACGTCGAACGGCCCGCCAAGGTGAAGATCAAGTACCTGAACCGCGCCGGCGACCTGATCGAAGAGGAGGCCGAGGGCCTCTACGCCGTCTGCATCCAGCACGAGATGGACCACCTGGAAGGCGTCGTCTTCCTCGACCACCTCTCGCGCCTCAAGCGCGACCGGGCCGTGGCCAAGGTCAAGAAACTGGTGAAGGCCGCCTAGGCGACCGCTTTCAACCGTTCCAGAATCTGCGGCTGAATCTCGGAATTCCCGGCGCAGATCCCGCCGCTCCCCAGGATATCCTTGCCGCCTTCCGCGTCGGTCACGACGCCGCCCGCTTCCAGCACAAGCAGGATCCCCGCGGCCATGTCCCAGGGCGACAGGTCCCGCTCCCAGTAGCCGTCGAACTTGCCCGCCGCCACATAGGCCAGGTCCAGGGACGCGGCTCCCATGCGGCGCACGCCCGCGACCCGCTGGGTCATCTGGTGCAGCTCTTTGAGGAACTTCGCGTGCTGACCGTGTCCCAGGAACGGGATGCCGGTGGCCAGCACCGACTCCTCCAGCGTCCTGCGACCGGAAACGCGCAGGCGGCGGTTGTTGTGGTAGGCGCCCTTGCCCTTTTCGGCCCAGAACAGGTCGTCGGTCACCGGGTTATAGGTCACCGCCGCCACGATCTCACCGTCGCGCTCCAGCGCGATATTGACCGCGAAGTGCGGGATGGCGTGCAGGAAGTTGGTGGTGCCGTCGAGGGGGTCGACAATCCAGCGGTGCGACTTGTCGGAGCCTTCCGACAGTCCGCCCTCTTCGCCGAGAAAGCCGTAGCCCGGGCGGGCGCGCTGCAGTTCATCGCGCAGGTACTTCTCGGCCTTCAGGTCTGCGGCGCTGACGAAATCGGCCAGACCCTTTTTGGAGACCTGCAAGTTTTCCAGTTCGCCGTAGTCGCGCACCAATCCCTTGGCCGCCTTCTTGGCCGCGTCCTGCATGAGGATGAGAAGGGTAGACGCCGTCGCCATGAGGCCCCACTGGTTCGAAGGCGCGAACCTCTAGCGGTGGGACCCCCTCAAGGCAAGGCGGGGGCGTCTTCGGCAAGCAGCGCCTGCAGCTCGGTCATCTCCTCGACGGAGAGCACGCCGCCGCCGGCCAGGGCGGCGATGGAGAGGGGATCATCGATCTCCAGGGCGTCCGCGAATTTCTTCACTGTTCTGCCGATGACCTCGACCTTGTCGCGGGCGGGGATGTAGACGGCCAGGCCGTGAGCGCTGCGGCGGCGCAGAAGGCCCTTGGTGGTCATGCGCGCCAGAACCGTGCGCGTCGTCGAGCCCGCCCAGCCGGAGGCTTCGCCAAACTCGTCCTGGACCTCGCGCGCCGACAAAAGGCCGCGCCGCCAGAACAGCTTCATGATCTCAAGTTCAGTCCCAGACGGATCAGCCATGTCGCCCCCCCCCGAGCGGCCTAGACCCTCAATCCGCTACAGAAGTCGCGCAATAGCTGTCAACCGGCAGGCGAATTCCGCTCCGCGAGCCCGGCCGCGATTTCCGCCTCGAAGGCAGCGACCGCCGCCGACGGCCCCTCGGGATAATCCCACACCCCGGTGACCACAGCGATGAAGTCCGCTCCCGCCGCCACCAGGGGCCGGCAGTTCTCCACCTTGATGCCGCCGATAGCGACGCAGGGGGTGGTCATGGTCTCCTGCCAGACGGTGAGGATCGCGGGGTCTGGGCGATAGGGGGTCGCGTGGGTGTTGGTCGGATAGAAGGCCCCGAAGGCCACATAGTCGGCGCCGGCCTCGGCGGCTTCCATGGCCAGGTGCCGGCTGTCCCGGCAGGTGACGCCGATCATGCCGCGGGGCAGCGCCGCGCGGGCGTCGCGGAACGAGCCGTCCTCCTGGCCGATATGCACCCCGTCGCAACCGAGCTTGGCGGCCAGCCTGGGATCATCGTTGAGGATCAGGGCGACGTCGCGAGCATGGCAGATGGGCAGAAAGACATCGACGGCGGCGGCGATGATGTTTTCCGGCTGACCCTTCAACCGCACCTGCAGGGCCGCCACATCGCCAGCGTCCAGGGCGTGGGCCAGGGTGCGCCCGAAGACGGCGAGGTCGTCGATGACCGGTGGGGTGATCAGATAGAGGCGGCAGTCCATGAGCGCTCGGAGGGGTTCACTTCCCCTCCAAACCCGGCGGGGCGGTGATCTCATAGCCCCTGGCCTTGAGCCTGGCGAGGACGCCGTTGGTCCCGAGCAGCCCCAGGTTAAGGTGTCCCGCGGGGGATTCGACCGGCAGGACGGCGATCGACCGGCCGGGAGTCTTCAAGGCCCGCTCCAGGGTGGCGACCTGGCCGGCGACGAACTCCTCGTCCAGCCGCCGGGCGAGAGGGCTGTTGGCTTCAAGCGTGGCTCCGACGCCGTAGCTGCAGGACAAGGCGCCGCCCATGGGCGACTCGGCCCGGAAAAGGGTGGTGCGGGTATCGCCCCGGGCCCAGGCGTAGGCCGAGCGTCGCATCCGCTCATAGTCGCGGGGCAAGCTTACCAGGGCGCGATCGAGGCACTCGGCTTCCTTGCCCCGTGTCGGCGAGATGCGCTGCATCTTCACCGACGGGATGCGAACCTTGTAGGCGGCGACGGTTCTGACGCCGTTGCGCTTGGCCGTGGCCTCGATCTGGCGAAAGACCTCGCCGCCGCGGCGGGGATGCTTGTCCCGGAAATCGCGTTCGATCAGGCGCATGGCGTCCAGGGGCTCCAGGGGCGCGTAGCGCTCGGCGGGCTGGCCGAGACTTTCGCGCAGGCTCACGAAGCGGGCGCTGATGTCGGGGGCCAGGCGCTGTTCAAGAGGAACAGGATTGGGCTTGGGCCTTTTTGGCCCGCCGCCGAGCATGAAGGGGACCTGCAGGAGGAGACCGCTCGCCCCCAGGATCGAGCGCGGATCGACCAGCGAAAGGTCGAACGGCTTTATGAGCAGGTTCGCCCCATACATCCGCCGCTCCATGACCGTGCGGTCCCAGGCGAAGCCGGCGGGAGTCTCCTGCACCAGGCTCATGATCCAGACCGAGCTGTCCTCGTCAGCGACACGCCACCAGGCGGGGCCGGGGGAAAGGGGCCGGGCCACCAGCTCCTCGACGATGGTCGCGCCCGTTTCGTCCACCGGCAGTTGCGCCGCCGCCGGCGCAGCCAGCAGCAGGGCGGCGCCGAGCGCCGTCATCGTTCTTCTCATGAGCGCAATCGTCCCCAATGCGCGCTCCCCCAGGCTGGGGCGGTAACTATCCACAGTGGCGAAAGCTTGACCACAAAGGGGCGGCCCCTGCGCCCTTCCCGCCGAAGCCCCCGACCGCTAGCCTCACCCCTTGATGAACGCCCACGCCTCAGTCCCCGACGCCAGCCCGGTCATGGCGCAATTCTTCGAGGCCAAGGCCAAGCAGCCGGACGCCCTCGTGTTTTTTCGCATGGGCGACTTCTACGAGCTGTTCTTCGAGGACGCGGGCAAGGCGGCGGCCTGCCTGGGGATCGCGCTGACCCACCGCGGCCAGCATGCGGGCGAACCGATCCCCATGTGCGGGGTGCCGGTCCATGCGGCGGAAGCCTATCTCGCAAAGCTGATCCGGGGCGGCTTCAAGGTCGCCGTCTGCGAACAGATGGAATCTCCCGCCGAGGCCAGGAAGCGCGGCTCCAAGTCCATCGTCCGCCGCGACGTCGTGCGGGTGGTGACGCCGGGCACCCTGACCGAAGACGGCCTGCTGGACGCGCGGGGCTCAAACCGTCTCTGCGCCATCGCGGTGCGCGCCGGCGGGGCGGCGGTGGCCAGCGTCGAACTTTCCACCGGCGAGGTGGAATGTGTCGCGACCTCCAAGGACCAGATCGGCGCGGTGCTGGCGGCGCTGTCGCCCTCGGAGATCCTGGTCCCCGACCGGTTGTTCGCCGACGAGACGCTTTCCGGGATGCTACGGTCGGTGGGCGGCCTTGTGCAGCCCATGGCCGGCGCCCTAGCCGAACCCTCGGCCTCGGAGGCGCGGCTCAAGCGCCTTTTTGGTGTCGAGACCCTGGACGGGTTTGGGCAGCTTTCGGGGGCGGAGATTGCGGCGCTGGGTCTGATCGCCGCCCACCTGGAGACCACCCAGGGCGGCAGGGCGCCCGTGCTGTCGGCGCCCAGGCGCGCGGGCGAGGCCGACGCCATGGCTATAGATCCGGCGACCCGCGCCTCCCTCGAACTGGAAAAAAGCCAGGCGGGAACACGCGATGGCAGCCTGCTCGCCGCCATCGACCGGACGGTGACTTCGCCGGGCGCCCGGCTGCTTTCCGCCCGGCTGGCGCGGCCCCTGCTGGACCCGGCGCGGATCGAGCAACGGCTCGACGCGGTGCAATGGTTCTGCGAGCACAAGCCGCTTCGGCGGGATCTGCGCGCTTCCCTGAAGGGCGCGGGCGACATGGCCAGGGCCCTGTCCCGCCTGGCGCTGGGCCGCGGCGGGCCGCGCGATCTCGCCACCCTGCGGGACGGTCTGAACGCCGGCGCGGCGATCACCGCCTTGATGACGGCCAAGCCCGATCCCCTGGCGCGGATGCCGGGGGAGGTCGCTGCCGCCCTTTCCGCCGCCAATCCGGTGGTCAGCCCGGAGCTGTCGGGCTTGCTCTCTGAACTGACCGATGGGTTGTCGGACGACCTTCCCCTGATGACCCGCGACGGGGGGTTCGTGGCGGCCAATGTCCGGCCCGAGCTCGATCAGGCCAGGGCGCTTCGCGACGACAGCCGCAAGGTCATCGCCGCCCTGGAAAGCCGCCTGGTCATGGAGACCGGCGTCCCTTTAAAGATCCGCCACAACGCGGTCCTCGGCTATTTCCTGGAGACGACGGCGAATAAGGCCGAGCCCCTGATGACGGCGCCGCTCAACGCCGCCTTCATCCACCGCCAGACCCTGGCCAACCAGGTGCGCTTCACCACCGTCGAACTCGCCGACCTCGACGCCCGCATCGCCCAGGCGGCGGACCGGGCCCTGGCCATCGAGGTTGAGACCTTCGAGGTCTGGCGGGCCATGGCGCAGGGCGTCGCCGCGGCGATCCTGGCGGCGGCCGACGGCCTGGCCCGGCTGGATGTGGCCTCCAGCCTCGCCGAATGGGCGGACGAGGTGGGGGCGGCGCGGCCGGTGATCGAAGCCTCCACACGATTCGAGGCGATCGGCGCGCGGCACCCCGTAGTCGAGGCGGCGGTGACTAGGGGCGGCGACCCCTACACCCCTAACGACTGCAGGCTGGACGGATCGGGCAAGGCCTTTGCTCGTCTGGCGATCGTCACCGGGCCGAACATGGCGGGTAAGTCGACGTTCCTTAGGCAGAACGCCATCCTGGCGGTGCTGGCCCAGGCGGGGAGTTACGTGCCGGCCAAGAGCCTGACGCTCGGCGTCGTCGACCGGTTGTTCAGCCGGGTGGGGGCGGCGGATGATCTTAGCCGGGGGCGGTCGACGTTCATGACCGAGATGGTCGAGACGGCGGCGATCCTCACCCAGGCGACGCCAAGGTCGCTGGTGATCCTCGATGAGATCGGGCGGGGGACGGCGACCTATGACGGGTTGGCGATCGCCTGGGCCTGCGCGGAGGCTTTACACGACTTCAACCAGTCACGGGCGTTGTTCGCGACGCACTATCATGAGCTGGCGAAGCTCGAGACGCGGATGGCTTACGTTTGTAATCTTTCGTTGCGGGCCAAGGAATGGAACGGGGATCTGGTGTTTCTCCACGAGGCGGTCCCGGGGCCGGCGGACCGGAGTTACGGCGTTCAGGTGGCGAAGCTCGCGGGGGTGCCGCCGGCGGTGGTGGCCAGGGCCCGGCAGGTGCTGGAGCGGCTGGAAAGCCAGACCCAGTCGCCGGCCCAGCTGAACGACCTGCCGCTGTTCGCGGAGGCGGCCGAGCCGGCGGCCGTATTCAAGGCGAGTGAAGTTGAGGCGGAACTGAAAGGCCTGGACGTCGATGGGATGTCGCCCAGGGAAGCGATGGACGCGCTCTACCGCTTGAAGGGCCTGCTGCCCTAGCGCCGCGACAAACCTCTCGAAGCCTCCTATATCCCCACCCATGGCCGCCCGCCCCAAACTCAAGCCCACGCGCCTTGAATATGTCGTCGACGGCATCAAGCTGCGCTCGCAGCTTTCCGCGGCGGCCAAGGCGGCGGAGGGAGATCTGGCCGAACAGCGCAAGCAGGCCATAGAGATCCTGCGCGCGGCCCTGTTCCGGGGGCGGATGATCGCCAAGGAGCGGCTGGAAAACGGGGCGGGGGGGCTGGAGACGGCCGTGCTGCTGTCCGGCGTCACCGACGAGGTGATCACCGCCCTCTATGACTTCACCACCGTGCACGTGTTCCGGGCCCGCAACCCGACCGAGGGCGAGCGGGTCTCCCTGGTGGCGGTGGGGGGCTATGGGCGAGGGACCCTGGCGCCCTATTCGGACATCGATCTCCTCTTCCTGCGCCCCTACAAGGAGACGGCCCACATCGAGAGCGTGATCGAATTCATGCTCTACGCCCTGTGGGATCTGGGCTTCAAGGTCGGCCACGCCTCGCGCACGGTCGAAGAGTGCATCAAGCTTTCGAAGACCGATTTCACCATCCGGACCACGATCCTGGAAGCGCGGTTGCTGACCGGCGACGCCAAGCTGTTCGGCGATCTGCAGCGGCGCTATCGCGACGAGGTGGTGCGCGGCACCGGCCATGATTTCGTGGCCGCCAAGCTGGCCGAACGGGACGAGCGGCACGCCCGGGCGGGGGCGTCCCGTTACATGGTTGAACCCAATGTGAAGGAGGGCAAGGGCGCGCTGCGCGACTTGAACACCCTGTTCTGGATCGCCGCCTATCTGAACCCGGAGACGCCCCCGAGCCAGCTTATGGCCCTGGGCTTTCTGGATGCGCGGGAGATCACCCTTTTCAACCGGGCGACCGATTTCCTCTGGGCGGTCAGGTCTCACCTGCACTTCACCACCGGCCGGCCGGAGGAGCGCCTGACCTTTGACCTGCAGCCGGAGATCGCCCGGCGCATGGGCTATGGCGACCGGGGCGATGCGCCGGCGGTGGAGCGGTTCATGCGCCGCTACTTCAACTACGCCAAGGAGGTGGGGGCCCTGACACGGGCCTTCTGCGCCACCCTGGAGGCCGAGGAGGACAAGAAGCGTCCCGCGGGCCTGTCGCGCTTTATCCCCGGCCGCCGGCGCAGGAAGGCCGCCAAGACCAAGGCCCTGGGCGAACCGGGCTTCATCGAGGATTCGGGGCGCCTGTCGGTGACGGGCCCCGAGACCTTCACCGACAACCCGCTCAACCTGATCAGGCTTTTCTGGATCGCCGACCGCAAGGACCTCGACATCCACCCAGACGCCTTCACGGCGGTGACCCGGACCCTGCACCTGATCACCCCCAAGGTCCGCCGCGACCCGGAGGGGGTGAAGCTGTTCCTCGACATCCTGGCTCGGGGCCGGCAGACCCTGCGCACCCTGATCCTGATGAATGAGGCAGGCGTCCTTGGCCGCTACATCCCGGAGTTTGGCCGCATCGTCGCCCAGATGCAGTTCAACATGTACCACTCCTATACGGTGGACGAGCACACCCTGATGGCGGTTGGGGTGATCGCCGATATCGCGGCCGGAAAGCTCGGGGACGAGCACCCCCTGTCGGTCGCCACCTATCCCCTGATCGAGGACACCGAGGCCCTGTTCCTGGCCATGCTGATGCACGACACCGGCAAGGGGAAGGAAGAGGGCCAGGAGGCCGGCGGGGCCAAGACCGCCCGCGCCGCCACCACCCGCATGGGGCTTTCCCCCGACCGGGTGGAGCTGATCTCCTGGCTGGTGGAGCACCATCTGGTGATGAGCGACTTCGCCCAGAAGCGCGACGTCGCCGACCCCGCCACGGTCACCGCCTTCGCCAATATCGTCCAGAACCCGGAGCGGCTGCGACTCTTGCTGATCCTCACCGTGGCCGACATCCGGGCCGTGGGACCGGGGGTGTGGAACGGCTGGAAGGGCCAGCTGATCCGAGAACTGGTCGGGGCGACAGAGGCGGTGTTCCGTGGCGGCCGCGGCGCCGATCCCACCGCCAACTTCCGCCGCCATCAGCACATGCAGGCGGTGGAGGCGCGGGAGACGCTGCTGGCGGTCGATCCCGAGGCCAGCGGCTGGGCCAGCAATCTGGAGGACGCCTATTTCACCGGCTGGACCCCGACCGAAATCCAGGGCCACGCGGCGCTCGGCCGCCGGGCCCAGGCGACCGGCGGAGCGGCGGCCTCGGCCCGCATCCGCCCCGAACACAACGCCGCCGAGGTGACCATCGCGGCCCGCGACCGGCGGGGCCTTTTCGCCGACCTCGCCTCAGTGATGGCGACGCTGGGGGCCAATATCGTCGGGGCGCGGGTCTATACCTCCAGGTCCGGCCAGGCCCTGGACGTCTTCTATGTGCAGGACGTGTCAGGGGCGGCCTTCGGGGCCGAGAACCCCAATCACCTGCACCGGCTCACGCAAGCCCTGGAAGCGGCGGCGCGGGGCGAGCCGCAGCGGTTTGAGACCCGCCGGCCCTATGAGCTTGGCAGAACGGCGGCCTTCGCCATCTCGCCGATCGTCGCCATCGACAATGACGCGTCAGCCGACGCCACGGTGATCGAGATTTCCGGCCGCGACCGGCCGGGCCTTCTGGAGGCGGTGGCGCGGACCCTGGCCGAAGCCCGGCTCTCCATCGCCTCGGCTCATGTCGAGAACTACGGCGAGCGGGCGGTGGACGCCTTCTATGTCTATGACGAAGCCGGGCGGAAGCTGACCGACGCCAAGAAGAGCGCGGCGGTGAAAAAGGCCCTGACCGAGGTGCTGGCCGACGAGGAGCCGGCGCCGGGGACGAGGCCCAGGCTGCAGAGGGCGCGGGCCAGTTCAGCGCGGTAAGCGGGGACATGTACCTTTGGTACGTGTCCCCTGACCCCTGGTGGGCCGAGGCTCAGGCCGGTGGCTCGGCCAAGACCATCGGGGGACACGTACCGGAGGTACATGTCCCCGTGCGCGCATCCAGCCAATCTCGGCCCAACAAAGCTTGACAATAATAGAACAAATCGAGAACATACAATATCGAGCGAAGGGAATCAAGTCATGCCCAGGACCGCGCGCATCGTCGTCCCAGGAACCCCTCACCACATCATTCAGCGCGGCAATCGCCGGCAGCGGACCTTCTTTTCCAATGCTGACTACAGCGGCTACCTCCATATTGCCGCCGAGGCCTTCGGCAGCGCGAGCGTCAGTGTCTGGTCCTACTGCCTGATGCCCAATCATGTGCACCTGATCGCCGTCCCGCCAGACGAAAGGGCCCTGGCTGACGCCGTCGGCGCCACCCACCTCAAGTACGCGCGAATGATCAATCAGCGCGAGGGTTGGACCGGCTCGATCTGGCAGGGGCGGTTTCGCTCGTTTCCAATGGACGACGCCTATTTCATCAACTGCGCCAAGTACGTCGGGCTGAACCCAGTTCGCGCGGGCTTGGTCATGCGCGCGACTGACTGGCCGTGGTCAAGCGTTCGCGCGCATCTCTATGGAAAGGCTGATCCCCTCGTTGCGGTCGAGCCACTCCATGCTCGGGTTGGCGCGGAGATGATCAGCTTTTTCGACGAAGATGTGGAAACGGCGGTCTTGGGGGACATTCGCCAGGCGGCCGTTAGAGGAACGCCGCTCAGGATGGGGCCGAGACAGAAATTGAGGGTGAATGCGGCCGCGTGAGGGGACACGTACCGGAGGTACATGTCCCCGGAGTGCGCTATACTCTGGGAATGAGAGTGGGGACCAAGGGCTTCGCGGGGGTGTTGGCGCTGATGCTCGCCACCGTCGCGCTGGCGGCGGATCCGCCACGGCCGGTGGGGCTGGTGGAGGCGGTGGCCAATGCTCCGGCGGCGAAGCTTTCCCGGTTTGATTATCTTTATGCGGGGACGACGGTGGATCTGCGGCCGGCAGGGGCGCTGACGGTCGCCTGGTTTGACAACTGCGTGGTCGAAACCTTTACCGGGGGGCAGGTTCGGCTGGAAAAGGCCAGGGCGCGGGTCACCGGCGGCAAGGCGGAGCGGCGGATGCGCCCTTGTCCGACATCGGCGGTGAAGCTCGCGCCTTCCAGGACCGAGGCCGGTGTGGCGATCAAGCGGGTCACGCCTTTTGCTGAAGGGCAATGGCGGGAGATCACGGTTCGCGCCGAGCGGCCGACGTTTGTCTGGCCGGCGGGGAGCGAGGCGAGCGTGGTGGTGAGCTTCCTCGACGCCAATCCCAAGATGCCGGTCTGGCGGGGGACGAGCACTGCGTCGAGCCTTACCTATGCGGGGCCGCGCCTGGCGCCTGGCGCGCCCTATGAGGTGCGGGTCGAACGGGCCGGAGCGCCGGTGCTGACCGCGGTCTTCTCCATCGATCCGGCCCTGGCGGTGGAAGACGGAAGCGCGGCGGAGGTTGTCCCCCTTGGCCTCTAAGCGCGCCGCCCGGCAGAGGATCGCCCGCTACGGCTTTACGGCCCTGATGGCCGTGGCGCTGAGCATCGTCATGGTGCTGCCGGGGCTCTCGGTCCTGACCCGGATGGGCGAGGACCTGACCCTGCCCTTTATCGCCAAGGCGGAGAGGCCGGCCTCGCCCGTCGCCCTGATCGTCATCGATGAGGCCACCCACAGAAGCCCGCCCTTCAGCGAAACCCCCGAAGTCGCCTGGACGCCGCGCATCGCGGCGGTGCTGAACGCGGTGGGGGCGGCGGGGCCGCAGGTGGTGGGCTTGGACATGGTCTATCCGACCTCGCTGGATTCCCCCGCCTTCCTGCCCGGGTTCGACAAGCCCCTTTTGGAAGCCTTCGCGAGCCTTGGCCGGGCCAACCGCCTGGTGCTGGCGGAGGTCCGGTTCTCCGACCAAACCCTCACCCCCTATCCGGCCCAGAAGATCGCCGCGGGAGAGGACAATATCCGCCCCGTGACCATGGCCCCCGACGCCGACGGGGTGATCCGCAGCTATCCGGTGACCGCGCCGCGGGAGTTCGGCGAGGGCGTCGAGACCTTCGCCGCCGAGGTGGCCGAGCGGGCGGGCCGCAAGCCGACCCGGCCGTTCCTGATCGATTTCCGCCGCCCAGCTTCCGAAATTCCCGCCTTCCGCCTGTCGGACCTGCACCATTGCCTGGAGGCGGGGGACCTTCGTCCCTTCGACAGCTTCAAGGGCAAGGTCGTCCTGGTGGGCGTTTCCCTCGATGTCGAAGACCGGCACCGGGCGGCCAACCGTTTTACCGCCGACAACCAGCCCAAGGTGCGGTCCCTGGCCTGCGGGCCCGCGACGGCGGCGACGACGCCCAAGCGCGCCACGACCCCTGGCCTGCTGATCCACGCCCATGCGGTGGATACGGTGATGCGCGCCTCGGCTCCCGCGCCGATCGGCGCGATGGGCGGCGCGGCCCTGTCCTTCGTCCTGTTCCTGGGTCTGGGCGCGGTCTATGCGAGCTTCCGCAAGGGGATCGGCCTTGTGGCCCTTGTGCTGTTCGCGGGCGGGGTGTTCGCCCTTGCGGTCTTCGCCCTGGGCGGCGGGACCCTGACGCCCTGGCCGCAGTGGATCATCGGCGGGATTGTCCTCTTCGCCGCGGTCTACGCCTTCCGCTTCCGGGTCGAGGAAAGGGTCAAGCGCGAGCTCGCCCGATCCTTTGGCCGCAACCTCTCGCCGTCCCTGGTTCAGCTGCTGGCCGAGGACCCCAAAAGCGTCAAGCTGGGCGGCGAGCACCGGCAGGCGGCGGTGATGTTCACCGACCTGGAGGGCTTCACCGGTTTCGCAGAACGCAACGCCGACAACCCAGAGAAGATCGTCGCCAAGCTCAATGCCCTGTTCGCCCGCATCAACGACATCATCGAGGACCACGGCGGCTATGTGGACAAATTCGTCGGCGACGGCCTGATGGCGGTGTGGGGCGCGCCCCTGCCCAACGCCAAGCCCGCCGCCGCGGCGGCCAAGGCGGCGCTGGCCATCTCCGACGCCTTCGACGCCATGGCGATCCAGGCCGCCGCCCAGGACGAGACGCCTATGCGCATCCGCATCGGCCTATCCTTCGGGACCGTGCTGGCCGGCAATATCGGGGCGGCGAGGCGCTTCGATTATACGGTGCTGGGCGATCCCCCCAACCGCGCGGCCCGGCTGCAGGAGGCCTGCAAGACCTATGACGTGGGGGTGCTGGCCGACGGGGAATTCGTCGGGGCCCTGGACGGCGCCTTCGAGGCGCGGATGGTGGCCAGGGCGGTGCTTCGGGGCTCCTCCGAGACCATCGAGGTCTGGACCGTGCTTAGGCCCTCCAGCGGGGAGGGGGGCGCATGAGCGTCTCCCGGCGCCTGATGCTCGGCGGCCTTGGCGCGGCGATCGCCACCCCGGCGGCGGCGCAGTTCAGCGTCGATCTGGGGTCCCTGGGCCGCACGGCGCGGGCGGTGAGCATCAATGAGAAGGACGAGATCGCCATGGGGGCCCAGCTCTATGGCGCCTCTATCGACGCCATGGGCGGCGCCTACGCCAACCGGGCGGTGCAGGCGGCGGTCATGAGGGTGGCGGACCCGATCCTTCGCACGTCCGCCCGCACCGCCTTTGCCTGGGAAGTGACCGTGGTCGACGCCAATGAGGTCAACGCCTGGGCCCTGCCCGGCGGCAAGATCGCCATCAACAAGGGGCTGCTGCGCTACGTCGACAACGAGGATGAACTGGCGGCGGTGATCGCCCACGAGATGGGTCACGCCGAGCTGGCCCACGCGGCCAAGGAGCTGCGGTCGAAAGCCTTGCGCGGCTTCGCCAGCGCGGCGGCCAGCGCCGCGGCGACCGCCTCGTCGGACCGGGACAACCGCGTGGCGGTGGGCGGGGCGTCGCTGGGAGCCAGCGCCGGAATCCTGCAACTGGTCGCCTCTGGCTATTCACGCCAGCACGAGCGGGAGGCTGACAACCACATCGCGGCGGTGTTCGCCAAGACCGGCCATAGCGTGACGCGAGGCGCGGGTTTCTATCGCACCCTGCTGGAGCTTGTGCCGGCGGGGGCGAAGGGAACGACCTCGCTGTTCGCCGGCCACCCGCAGACCCGCGAGCGCTTCGCGGCGCTGATGGCCATGCCGTCCCCCGCGACGGCGGCGCGGCCCTCGCCCGCCTTTGGCGAGGTGAAGGCGGTGTTCCCGACGCGGAAGGTCTATCTGCGGGGGCGCCTACCTCCCCCGTGACCGAAGGGAACGGTGGGAGGGGGACCGCGCCGATAGGCGTGGTGGAGGGGGCGAGCCCCAGACACCGGCGCTTGCCGCTCGCCCCCTCCACCCCGCTTCGCTGCGCTACGCGCGGTCCCCCTCCCGCCGCTTCGCGGGGGAGGTAGGTTTGCGCCCGGCCCCGACTTAAGTTAGCGGCGGTGTTGTGACGCAACCCAAGACCAAGCGGCCGAGCCTGATGCGCTCGTCGATGATTTTCGCGGGCCTGACCCTGGTCAGCCGGTTCATGGGCTTTGCGCGGGATGTGGTGGTGACGAGGGCCGTGGGGGCGACGGCGACGATCGCAGGCGACGCCTATGCGACCGCCCTGACCTTCCCCAATCTGTTTAGGCGGATTTTCGCGGAGGGGGCCTTCGCGGCGGCCTTCGTGCCCGCCTATTCCAAGCGCCTGGGCGCCGACGAGAAGGACGCCGACCGGTTCGCGGCCGACGCGCTCGCCACCGTCGCCATGGCCAGCGTCATCCTGACGACGGTCTGTATGCTGGCCATGCCGTGGATCATGCGGGTCTATAACGCCGGCTATCTGGACGACCCGGCGAAGTTCCGGCTGACCTGGATGCTGACCATCGTCACCATGCCGTACCTGCCGTGCATGGTCATCGCCTCGGTGTTTTCGGGGATACTGAACGCCCGGGGCCGGTTCATCGTCTCGGGCGCCTATCCGACCCTTTTGAACCTGATCATGCTGGTGATCATCTGGCCGCAGACCGACCCGATCAGCGCCGCCTGGGCCGGGGCCATCGCGGTGATCATCGCCGGGGTCGCCCAGGCGGCGCTGTGCTGGTGGGGGGCGAGCAAGAGCGGGGCGACGATCCGCTTTGTTCTGCCGAGGCTCACCCCCGAGATGAAGGTGCTGCTCAAGGCCGCCGTCCCGGCGGTGATCGCCAATTCCGCGACCCAGGTGAACATCGTCATCGCAGGCATATTGGCGAGCCAGGTGGACGGGATGCGCGCCTGGATGAGCGTCGCCGACCGGCTCTATCAGCTGCCCTGGAGCCTGGTGGGGGTGGCGATCGGCATCGCGCTGCTGCCTCGCCTGTCGCAGGCCATCCAGGCCAAGGATAGCGACGACGCCCAGGCGGCCATGGACCAGGCGCTGGTGTTTTCCATGGCCCTGTCCCTGCCCGCGGCGGCGGCCCTGATCGTGCTGCCGGCCCATCTGATCGACGGCCTGTTCGGCTACGGCCTGTTCACCAGCCACGATGCGGCGCAGACGGGCCTGCTGCTGCTGCACTACGGCTGGGGCGTCCCGGCCTTTGTCCTGCAGCGCATCCTGCAGCCGGCGTTTTTCGCGCGGGGCGATACCCGCACGCCGATGAACTATTCCCTGATCAGCGTGGCGGTGAACATCGTCCTGGCGGTGACCCTGTTCTACAAGCTCGGCTTCTACGGCGTGGCGATCGCCACCTCGGCGGCCGCCTGGATCAGCGTCATCCAGATGGCGCTGGCTTTGATGCGGCGGGGCGACTATCGGCCGAGCGCCAAGGCGGTTTCCAAGGTCGCGCGGGTGATCCTGGCGGTGGCCGGTATGGCCGGGGTGCTGCTAGCCATGAAGTCTTTCCATGCGGACCTGATGGCCGCCGCCTCGGCCCTGGGCGGGGCGGCCAAGCTGATCGTCATCGTGCTGATCTGCATGGCGGGCGGCGCGCTCTATCCCGTCTTCCTGTTCGCCTTCGGGGGCGTGACTCCCGCCGAGTTCCGGGCGGCGTTGAAGCGCAAGAAGAACGATCCCCCTCCCGCACCCTTGCCCTGAGCCGGGCTAAGCGGCTATCGGAGCGCGCATGGGCATAGAAGGACCGATGAAGGTGCGATGGCGCGGCTGAGCTTGCCGCCCGCTTCCGCACGTCCATTCTTTTCCTAAAAGGCCGATCCCATGACCGACCAACCGCCCGCCGCCTATTCCGGACCCCAGCGCATCCTTTCCGGGATGCAGGCCTCCGGCTCCCTGCACCTTGGCAACTATCTGGGCGCCCTGAAGCGCTTCGTCCCCCTGCAGGACGAGGCGGAGACGTTTTTCTTCGTGGCCGACATGCACGCCATCACCGTGTGGCAGGACCCGGCGGTGCTCGCCGCCCAGACGCGGGAGATCGCGGCAGCCTATCTGGCGGCCGGGCTCGATCCGAAGAAGGCCGCCATCTATCCGCAGTCGGCGGCGCCCGAGCACGCCGAGCTTGCCTGGATTTTCAACTGCGTGGCGCGGCTGGGCTGGCTCGACCGCATGACCCAGTTCAAGGAGAAGAGCGGCAAGCACAAGGAGCGCTCATCCGTCGGGCTCTACACCTATCCGGTGCTGCAGGCGGCCGACATCCTCCTGTACAAGGCGACCCACGTGCCGGTAGGCGCGGACCAGAAGCAGCACCTGGAGCTGACGAGGGATATCGCGGCCAAGTTCAACAACGACTTCGGCGTTCCCGGCTTCTTCCCGATGACCGAGCCGGTGATCACCGGGCCGGCGACCAAGATCATGTCCCTGCGCGATGGGGCGGCCAAGATGAGCAAGTCCGATCCGTCGGACGCCTCGCGCATCAACCTTTTGGACGACGCCGACACCATCGCCGGCAAGATCCGAAAGGCCCGCACCGATCCCGCGCCCCTGCCGGACACGCTGGAGGGGCTGGAGAACCGGCCGGAGGCCGGAAACCTGATCGCCATCTATGCGGCCCTGGCCGACCAGACCAAGGAAGCGGTGCTGGCCGAGTACGCCGGCCAGGGATTTGGGGTGTTCAAGCCCAGGCTCGCGGATCTGGCGGTGGAGAAGCTTGCCCCCATCACCGGCGAGATGCGCCGCCTGATGGCCGACCCGGCTGAGATCGACCGGGCGCTATCCGCCGGCGCCGAGCGCGCAAGGGCGGTGGCCGCGCCGGTGATCGCGGAGGTGAAGAAGATCGTCGGGTTCGTGTCGCTTTAAGCGGGCCCTTCCGCTCGACCGTAAGCCCACCCCTGACCCCTCCCCTAGGGAGGGGAAAGGAAGCTAGGGCAGGGCCCCCTCTTCTCCCCTCCCGGAGGGAGGGGCAGGGGGAGGGCGTACGGTGCTGGAAGCCTAGGCTTCCTCGTCTTCGTCGTCGAAGTCGTCCGCCGCGACTTCGGTGTCCGGGGCAGCGTCGTCCTCGGGCTCAGCGAACACCGGCTCTTCCTCGGCGGTGGTCTCAGACGCGGGCTTGAGGGTCTCGCCTTCCGGCTTGATGCCCTTCTTCTTGTCATCGCGGGCCTTCTTCTCGGCCGCCTTCTTGATCAGGGCGTCGAGTTCGAGCTGTTGGCCCAGGCCCAGCGTCACCGGGTCGACCGGCTTGATCTGGGCCTTGTTCCAGTGGCTGCCCTCGCGGACCGTCTCGATGGTCGCCTTGGTGGTGCCGAGGAACTTGGCGATCTGGGCGTCGGTGACTTCGGGGTGATGCTTGATGAACCAGGCGATGGCGTCGGGCCGGTCCTGGCGGCGGGCCACGGGGGTGTAGCGCGGGGCCTTCTTGTTGGTCTTCAAAAGGTCCTGGTGGCGGCCCTTCTGGATCTTCATGCGGTACTTGGGGTCGGCCTGCGCCTTGTCCAGCTCCTCGCGGGCCAGCTGGCCGTTGGCGATCGGATCGGCGCCGCGGATGTCGCGCGCCACTTCGCCGTCGGCGATCCCCTTTACTTCCAGGTGGTGCAGGCCGCAGAACTCGGCGATCTGCTCGAAGGTCATGGTGCTGTTATCGACCAGCCACACGGCGGTGGCCTTGGGATAGAGGACGTCGGACATGATGTTTTTCTCGTAGTCCAGAAATGACGGCGCCCGGCCTTGCGGCCGGGCGGTGATGACAGCCCTATAGGCGTTTTAACGATGCTTGGGAACGGAAAAGGCGAGGATCGTCAGTTCTGGGCCGGGGTCGTCACCGTAAAGCCCTCGCGGCCAAGGACGTCGAGGACGCCGCCCTTGGCCAGCAGGGGGTAGGCGTTGAACACCGCCACCGAATGCCCCTTCTTGCGCAGGGCCCGCCGCACCGCATCGGTGTGGGAGGACACATAGGTGTCGATGATCTTCTGGTGACTGGGCATGGCGCGCACGCACGGGCCGGTGATGATGTCGAAGTTCATGCTTCCCGTGGACCTCGTGATCCGCATCTGGCCCATCAGCAGCCCGTCCGGCGCAAGGCCTGTCCAGGCCGCGTCCTTCAGCCGTTCCAGCCCCGGCCGGATGTCGCCGTCCAGCCAGGCCTTGATGATCCGCTCGTCGGCCGCCCGGTCGGGCGGCGCGGCGGGCTTATCGGCGTCGAGATAGTCGAGGGCGGAGACCAGACAGTCGACCCCGGGACGGCGGCCTTCCTTGAGAAAATCGGGGAAGCCGCCGTAGACGCGGGCGGGCTCAGTGCGCACCCGGTTGCGGCGGGCGACATCGGCGACGAGGGCGATGATCTCGTCCTGCTGGAGGACCGGATGGTCCTTCTGGCGGAGGGCCATCACGTCGCCGGCGAGCGCCATGCCGGCCAGCCCCGGCGAAAGCGCGCCGTAGCGGCTGGCGGGCAGTTTGGCCTCCTCGCGGGCCTTGACGAACCGGGCGCGGATCTCCGGAGAAAGCTTGGCCTCGAGCTCGTCCTTCTGGCTCGCGTTGAGGTCGCGCATCAAGCGGCTGAAATTGCCCCGCGCGGTCAGCGGCAGGCCGCTCCGGCCGTTGGGCGGGGTGATCACCACCCTGGCGCCCTTGAACCGCCGCTCGGTGGAAGAGATGTCGACCGTCATGCCCTTGGGGATGCTGGCCGGCGGCAGGGCCAGAATCCAGACGGTGGAATCCTTGTCCGACACCTTCCACCAGGGGACATCGCCATAGGCGCGGGAGACCAGTTCATCGACGACGGGGGCCGGCGGCTCTTGCGCGGCGGCGGGAAGGGCGAGAAGGCCAAGGGCGGCGACGAGGGCCAGGCGTCTCATGACGCCCCCGACGGCGTGACGATGGTGAAGCCTTCGCGCCTCAACTGGTCGAGGACGCCGCCCTGGCTGGTCAGGGTCCCCAGGCCGACGACGGCGACGGCGTGGCCTTTCTTGCCCAGGGCGCGCTTGATGGCGGCGGCTTGGTCAGCGGCGGGATTGGCCTGTTCCCGAGCGTAGGCGGGAAGGGCGTTGATGCAGGGGCGAGAGGAGAGGATCAGGTTCACGGCGCCCTTGCGGCTACGGTGGCGATGCATACCGAACCTGGCCGGAGGATTAGCCCGCAGGAAGTCGAGGAAGGGCATGGCGTCCCCTTCGGCCCAGGCCCGCAACGCCCGCTCCCCCTCAGCGATAACGCCAGGCGGGGTGACCTTCATATCTTCCAGGCTATCGAGCATGGCTTCCAGGCAGGCGGTTCCCGGCTTCTCCAGGTCCGGCAGCGCCTTCCAGAAGCCGTCATAGGTGATGGCGGTGGAGACGCGCACCCGCTTCTTCCGGGCCGCTTGGACGACGATCTGGTCGACCGGGGTCATCGGAGGGCCGGGTGGCGCCGTCGCCTGCAGGGCGACCATGGCGTCCCCGGCCAGGGCCATGCCGGCCAGGCCAGGGGTGAGGCCGCCGTAGCGGGTCTCCGGCTGGCCGATCTTCTGCCGGGCGGCGGCGAAGCGGGCGCGCAGGGCGGGCGGCAGGGAGGGTTCCAGGTCCGTCTTGCTGTTCTTGGCCACCATGCGGATCAACCGGTCATAGGCCGAGCGCAGCTGCATCGGCGGCGGCTGGCGGTAATTGGGCCCCAGGATCAGGCCATGGGCCCCGGTGAGCCGCTTATCCAGTATGGTCCGGTCGAAGTTGACGCCCCTTGGCACACTGCCGGGGGAGCCGAGGATGTAGACCGTGGTGTCGGCGTCGGACACCGTCCACCAGGGCGGCCCGCCATAGGCGCGGCTGACCAGTTCGGCGACCACCGGGCCGTCCTCGCCAACGGGAGGCTGCGACGACGCCGGCGCGGCCATGAGGCTGGCCGCGAGGACCAAGGGTAGGGTGATGCGAAACAAAGAAACGTCCCCGACTTCACTCGAACTATGGCCGCCATAAAGGCCAAAGGGCGGCGCTTTAGTCTCGCCGGAATTGATGCGGCGCGCAGAAATACCGGAATCGGCGAGGGATCAGGCGATGGCGCGGCGGCGCCATTCGGTGGGGGTCTCGCCCACCTGGTCCTTGAACGCGCGGTTGAAGGGGCCAAGCGAGGTGAAGCCGAGGTCAAAGGCGATCTCGGCCACGGTGGCGGTGTCCTTGGCCAGGCGCCCCTTGGCGGCGGTGATGCGATAACCGTTGATGAAGCTGGCGAAGTTGCGGTGGCCCAGCTGACCGTTGATCAGGCGGCGCAGGCGCTGCTCGCCAACGCCAATCTCGGCGGCCAGGGCGCCGATGGTCAGGCCCTCGCGGCGCCAGGCTTCCTCCTGCTCCATGAGGACGGCCAGCTTTTCCAGGGCGCGCTTGTCGGCCGTGGCGGCGCGGTCGTCGGCGGCCTTTTGCGGGGCCTGGGCGAAGAGACCGGCCCGGCCTTCCAGCAGAATGCCGGCCGCGGCGACCGCCCAGGCCGTTTCGAAAATGGCGTTGAAGGTGTCGAGGCGCACCGGGTCGATCGGGACATAGCCCCAGGTGAGTTGCCACAGGACATAGAGGACGGCGCCGGTCATCAGCAGGAACAGGGGCGCGCGCAGGCGCCGGCGGGCTTCGACAAGGTCGCCGCGCCAGCCCCGGGCGATAACCCACAGGCCGTGCAGGCAGATGCCCCCGCTCACCAGGCGAAGGGCGATGTCGGCCGCCCCGCCGTAGAGCGTCGAGGCGTCGCGAATCGTGAACAGGAGGAAGGTGACCAGCGCCGGCAGCAGGGTCAGGGGCCTTACCCGCCAATCCTCGAACACCGCCATGATCAGAAGCCAGACCAGCCCGATCACCGGGAAGGACAGATAGCCCGCGATCATGGTCGAGCCGTAGAAGGGCTCGAAGGTCAGCTCGAAAAATCCCGAAGTGAAGATGAAATAGGCCAGGCCCGAACCGCAGGCGAGCATGGCCGCCAGCCGCACGTTCGGGGCAACGCGGCTGCGCGCCAGACCGGCGATCACGGCCGCCAGGGACCCGGCGGCCAGGGCCCTCAGCGTCAGGATGTAGATCGCCGCGGCGTCGTCCATGGCGGGACGCTAGTGCTCTTTTCGGCTGGATGGAATCGCCTGGGCCCTACTTTCAGCGTCCCCTCCCGGTGCAGGCCAATCGCATATGACTTTTGAGAGTCTTACCTGGCGGCGGGACGACCAGCAGACAAATGCGATTGTCCTACCTCCCGGAGAGAGGGGCGGGGGGAGGGCTATGGTGCTTGATGGTCAGGCGCGAAATCACCGGGCGGCGTAAACCCACCCCCTGCCCCCGCCCTCAGGGCGGGGAGGAAGAGGGTGCGGCCTAGGGGATCAGCATCACCTTTCCGACGTGCGACCCGCCTTCGAGGTAGGCGTGGGCGGCGGCGGCTTCCTCCAACGGGAAGGCCTTGTCGACCACGGCGCGGACCAGGCGCTGTTCGACCCAGGGCCAGACCACGCGCTCGACCTCGGCGGTGATCCTCGCCTTTTCGTCGGCCGAGCGGGGGCGAAGGGTCGAGCCGGTGAGCACCGCCTGTTTGGCCATGATGCGCCAGACGGGAACCTCAAGGGTCCCGCCGCCCTGGGAGGCGATGTAGACGATGCGGCCACGGTAATTCAGGGCCTCGAGATTGGCCGCAAAGTAAGAGCCGCCGACCATGTCGAGGATCACATCGGCGCCGCCGGCGGCCTTGGCTACTTCGCCGAAGTCCTCTTTTGAGGCGTCGATGGCGATATCGGCGCCGAGCGCCTTGGCGGTTTTGGCCTTGTCCGCGCCGCGGGCGGTGGCGATGACGCGGGCCCCTACGGCCTTGGCCATCTGGATGGCGGCGACGCCGATGCCGGAGGTGGCCCCATGGACGAGCAGGGTCTCGCCCGCCTTCAGGGCCCCGTGCTCGAAGACATTGGCGTAGACGGTGAACACGGTCTCCGGCAGGGCGGCCGCCTCGGTGAAGTCGAGGCCCGCAGGCACGGGCAGCGCATGGCGCGCGTCCACCGCGGCGTATTGCGCATAGCCGCCGCCGCCCAGCAGCGCGGTCACCCGGTCGCCCACCCGCCAGCGGCCGGCGGCGGCGACAACCTCGCCCGCCACTTCGAGGCCGAGCGTCGCCGGAGCGCCCGGCGGCGGCGGATAGGCGCCGTTGCGCTGGAGTATATCGGGACGGTTTACCCCTGCGGCGCGAACCTGGATGAGGATCGACCCCTCAGGAGGGGAAGGCGTCGCGATCTGGGCCGCGCGCAGGTGCGAGGCCGGGCCCTTGCCGCCCTCGATCTCGATCGCGGTCATGGTCTTGGGTGTCATCGTTCCTCCAAACTCTTGCGCCCGGAGCGCTTGAGGGGTCAGATACGCCTGCTTTCCGCCTGAACCAAGGAGGGACGAGCCATGAGCGAGGATGCCGCCGAGCCAAGGGCCGCAAGGGGTGCGGCGCTTTTCGCCCTGGAACGGGAGGACCTCGACACCTATGGAGTTGTCGAACTTTCCGAACGAATCGAACGCCTAACCGCCGAGATCGAGCGGACGAAGGTCAAGCTCGACAAGAAGCAGTCGGGACGGTCGGAGGCTGATGCGCTCTTCAAATTCTGAGGGCGTTGGCATGGGGGTTGCAAACCTGAGCCCTGAAGTTCAGGTGCGCGCAGAATTGGGGATTTGAGTGTTGATCAGTGAAACCGGCCAAACGGCTATCCCCTGGCGCGCCAGCGTGGTCACCGACTTCTGCCGCTCGGAGCTGTTTGACCGCACCTTCGAAGAGGGCATGGGCCTGGTCGAGGAGACCGCAGCCTATCTCGACGGTCCGGGCCGTCAGGATTCCAAGATGCTGTCCCGCACCGGCGCGCTCGCCTATGCGACGGAGAGCATGAAGCTGACAACGCGCCTGATGCAGGTGGCCTCCTGGCTGCTGGTTCAGCGGGCGGTGAAGGAAGGCAATATGGTCGCCGCCGACGCCTGCGAGGAACGCTATCGCCTGCGCGAGGGACCCCTGGACGAGGATCTGGAAGGCGCGACCGAACTGCCGCCGCCCTTGCTGAACCTCGTGGACCGGTCACACCGTCTCTACGACCGTATCCTGCACCTCGACCGCCGGATGTACGTCAACCAGGCGCAGGAAGAACCGCCGCACCCGGTGCTCTCGCAGCACGACAAACTGCGGGCCGCGTTCGGGGAGTGAGGAGCGGCCGCCGCGCTAGCGGCGGCATGGAATGGCCAACGATTTGGCCATTCCCGCGACGAACGCCGAGGCCTGCGGCCGAGGCAGGGCCTAACCCGCCCCGCTTTCGTAAATCCTCACCCGTAGGGGGAGGGGGACCGCGAAGCGGTGGAGGGGGTCCTAAGCTGGAGAGCGCCTGTCAGGCAGTGCCTGAGGTGGGAATTCCAGCGCCTCAGGCGCGGAGAACCCCCTCCACCATCTTCGATGGTCCCCCTCCCCCTGCGGGTGAGGATTTACGCGGTGCGGGCCGTCACACCGGCTGTAGGGATTTAAACAGGGGTGTCGGGGACACGTACCAATTTCCAAGGCGAAATTGGAACATGTCCCCCGGTGGAGTCCTAAGCCGCCGCGCTCTTGTCTTCGGTGTCTTCGGCGGCGTCCAAAGCCTGTTCCATGGCGGCGAAGAGTTTGCCGATCTCGATAGGCTTGGGGATAACGCCGTCCATGCCGGCGGCATGGTATTCGGCGATCTGGTGGACCATGGCGTTGGCGGTGACGGCAAGGATGGGGGTGCGCTTCCTGCCGCTGGCGGCCTCCCGGGCGCGGATCGCGCGGGTGGCGGCGATCCCGTCCATCTCCGGCATCTGGATGTCCATCAGGATGATGTCCCAGGCCTGGTTTTCGAAGGCATCGACGGCCAGGATCCCGTTTTCCACCATGGTTGGCTCAACGCCGGCCTGACCCAGCAGGGTCTTCAAGACCATCTGGTTGACCTTGTTGTCCTCGGCGGCCAGGACCCGCAGCTCCAGGTCCTCGCCCGCGGCGCGCTTTTCCTTGGGCGGCGGCGCGTCATTGGCCGGCGAATTGGTGTTGGCGGTCTCCAGCTTCCGCACCCCGGGCAGGGTGGCGGTGAAGGTCGAGCCCTTGCCGGGCACGCTTTCAACCCGGATGTCGCCGCCCATCAGGCCGGCGAGTTCGCGGGCGATAGCCAGGCCCAGACCCGCGCCACCGAACCGGCGCGTGGCAGAGCCATCCACCTGGCTGAACTTGTCGAACAGCTTGGCGAGCTTTTCCGCAGGAATGCCGACGCCCGTGTCGGAGACGGCGATCTGCAGGCCGCCGGCGAAGGGCGCGATCGAGACGGTGATCGTCCCCTCACTGGTAAACTTCACCGCATTGGAGGTCAGGTTGTAGATCAGCTGCCGGACGCGGGTCGCATCGCCGCGATAGGCGCCCTTGGCGGCGTCGTCGATATCGAAGCGGAATTCAACGCCCTTCTTGTGCGTCTCATAGGCGAAGGTCGCGACACCGCCGCGGGCCAGATGCTCGATATCAAAGTCACTCAGCTCCAGCTCCAGGGCCCCGCTCTCGATCTTGGAGAGGTCGAGGACGTCGTTGAGGATGGCCAGCAGGTCCTCGCCCGAGCGGCGGATGACTTTCAACCGGTCGCGCTGCACCTGGGCCAGTTCATCGGCGGTCATGGCCTGGGCCATGCCGAGCACGCCGTTCAAGGGGGTCCGGATCTCGTGGCTCATGGTGGCCAGGAACTCGCTCTTGGCCTCGTTGGCGGCGGCGGCGGCGCGCTCGCGCTCGATCAGGGACCGCCAGGCTTCCGCAAGCTGCGCCCGGGCCGCCCAGAACATCAGGATCAACAGGCCCGAGGTGGCCAGGGGCGTCATTGCCAAGAGGTAGTGACCGGTCCGCAGCTGCGGGACCGCCAAGCTGACCGCGATGAGCGACAGGAGCAGAATCTGCGGGGCGATCCCGACCAGGAAGGCGAGCGGCCGCTGATAGTAACGCAGCAGCACATAGATCATCGAACTGGCCAGCAGCACGACCATGAACAGGTTCGCCGCGGGATTCTGTTTACCCATGATGACCATGGCGCCGAAGGCGTAGACAAAGCTGGTCATGAAGGTCGAAGCGACCGCCAAGGCGGCCAGTAAGCGCTTAGGCGAGCGCGCCGCCCGGGTGCAGACGAAACATTCGACCAGCGCCATGGCCAGGATTACGCCAGACCAGGCAAAAACGGGGAGGGGCTTGCCAAGCGGCAGGGCAACGACGGTGAAGAGCAGGACAACCGGCAACTGACTGATCAGCACGCGCTCGGGGCGCAGCCACGCGGGCGCTTGTTCTGCAAGACCGTGAGCGGATTTCTGACCCATCCGAACATCCTCAACGTCAGAATGTGACTTAGACTCTACGAAGAGATGCTGATTAATTGGTTACTCTCGGAAAGATTGTCTTTTCCCGGCGGTTTTGCCCAAGGCTCCCCCTTCAAAAGGGCGCAACCCTTCCCTATCTGGCAGTGTTGAGGGGGGCGGACGGTCTTGCGCGGCCTAAGGCGCAGGAAGGTCCCACCGCCCAAGAAGGAGGGATCTATGGCCAACACAACTGCTTTGAGCGTGATGTCGCCTGATGGCGGCCTGTCGCGCTACCTCTCCGAAATCCGTAAATTTCCTATGCTCGCCAAGGACGAGGAATTCATGCTGGCCAAGCGCTGGCGCGAGCACGAGGACGCCGACGCCGCCCACAGGATGGTGACCTCACACCTGCGGCTGGTGGCCAAGATCGCCATGGGCTACCGCGGCTATGGCTTGCCGATCGGCGAGGTCATCTCAGAGGGCAACGTCGGCCTGATGCAGGCGGTGAAGAAGTTCGAGCCCGACAAGGGCTTCCGCCTGGCGACCTACGCCATGTGGTGGAT
>DGYN01000100.1:0-15578 GCA_002398405.1 Caulobacteraceae bacterium UBA5005 | reverse complement strand
GCTGTTCTTCAACCTGCGCAAGGTGAAGAGCCAGATCGGCGCTCTGGAGAGCGGCGACATGCGGCCTGAGCAGGTGGAATATATCGCCACCAAGCTTGGCGTGCAGAACGACGAGGTCATTTCGATGAACCGGCGTCTGTCGGGGGGCGATGCGTCGCTCAACGTGCCGATGCGCGCCGACGGCGACATGGAGTGGCAGGACTGGCTGGCGGACGACGAACAGGTCAGCCAGGAGACGATGCTGGCCGATTCGGAAGAGGCCTCGATCCGCAACGAACTTTTGAAGGAGGCCATGGCCGAGCTCAACGACCGCGAACGCCACATCCTCACCGAGCGCCGTCTGAAGGACGATCCGACCACGCTAGAGGAGCTCGCCTCGCAATACGGCGTCTCCCGCGAACGCGTGCGCCAGATCGAGGTCCGGGCGTTCGAAAAGCTGCAGAAGGCGATCCGGGCCGCGGCCGAAGACCGGAATCTGGTCGACGCTTAGGGGGGACATGTACCTTTGGGTACGTGTCCCCTCATGGTCTTGGCCGAGCCACCGGCCTGAGTCTCGGCCCGCAGGGGTGAGGGGACACGTACCGGAGGTACATGTCCCCGGCGCCTAAACCGCCTCGTCCAACTCGTGGCCGTCGACTTCGATGCCCTGTTCGCGGACCTTGCGGTAAAGGGTCGAGCGGCCGATGCCGAGGCGGCGGGCGACTTCGCTCATGTGGCCGGCGTAGATGTCTATGGCCAGTTCGATGAGGTCGCGCTCGATATCCTCGAGTTTGCGCAAATGGCCGCGCTCGTCGAGGAAGCGGACCGGCGCGGAATTAGGCATCTCTGCGATCAGTTCGGCGCCGGAGGGTGGGCGCAGGGGCGCAGGGCTGGGTGCGGCCGCATCAAGCGGCGGGCTGACGCCGCTCACCGCCGGGAAGTCGTGCGGCTGCAGGTAGGGGGCGTCGGCCAGGACGATGGCGCGATAGACCGCGTTCTCCAGCTGGCGGACATTGCCCGGCCAGTCGTGCTGCGAAAGCATGGCGAGGGTTTCGGGCGCCGCGCCAATGACGCGCTTCCCCTCTTCGATATTGAAGCGGCGGATGAAGGCTTCCACCAGGGCCGGGATGTCGGCCTGGCGCTGGCGCAGGGACGGGGCCTCGATGGGGAAGACGTTGAGGCGGTAATAGAGATCCTCGCGGAACTGACCCTGAGCGACGCGTTCCTGCAAATCGCGGTTGGTGGCCGAGACGATGCGCACGTCGACGCGGACCGGGCGTTTTGAGCCCACCGGGTCGATCTCGCCTTCCTGCAGGGCGCGCAGGAGTTTGACCTGCATGTCGAGCGGCAGCTCGCCGATCTCGTCGAGGAAGAGGGTGCCGCCGCTGGCTTCCTGGAATTTGCCCAGGTGCTTGTCGGTGGCGCCGGTGAAGGAGCCCTTCTCGTGACCGAAGAGGATGCTTTCCACGAGGTTGGCCGGAAGGGCGCCGCAGTTGACCGCCACGAAGGGTTTGCCCGACCGCTCCGAACAGCCGTGCACGGCGCGGGCGATCAGCTCCTTGCCGACGCCGCTCTCGCCGAGGATCAGGATGGGGATGGAGGATTTGGCCGCCCGCTCGCCCATGCGCTTGACGGCGGTCATGGGGGCGCTATCGCCGATCAGGTCGTCGAAGGACACGCGGCCGTTGGCGCGTTTCTTCAGCCGGTCAACCTCGCCGCGCAGATCGCCCATCTGCAGGGCGTTGCGCACGCCGACGATGATCCGTTCGGGGCTCGCGGGTTTCACGAAGAAATCCTGGGCCCCGGCCTGCATGGCCTTCACTACCGTATCGACGCCGGCCGCCGCGGTGACCACGATCACCGGCTGGGCAAAGCCGCGCTGCCGCATCTCGGTCAGGGTCTCCATGCCGGAAAGCCCGGGCATGGTGAGGTCCAGCAGGACGACATCCGCCGCCCCGCCGCTGACCATCCTGTCGATCGCCTGCTCGCCGCTCTCGGCATGCGCCACGGCGAAACCCTCACGCTCCAGAACGCCCTGGATCAGGCGCCGCTGGGTCGGGTCGTCGTCAACGACAAGAACGGTCTTGGTCATCAGTTTTGCGTACCCACCATCACCGGCTCTTGGTTCTAAGGCCGGCTATCGAGGTGAGGGTTTTACCGCCGACGGGTAAAGGCGGGGTTTCAGAGGGATGAGTCGGGGGTTAACGGGCAGCCGCGTCTAGGACCGCCTTCGCGCCATAGTTTGCGATGGTCTCTGCGAGAACTCTCGGAGTAATTCCGCTGTGGTTAGGAACGTTCACGTCGGCGCCGCCACTTACCAGCGCGATTATGGTCTCAGGCGCCTCACGAAAGTTGAAGACCGCCCTCCATAGGGGCGTATTCCCGTGAACGTCTTGCGGGTCAATGAAGGCCCCTGCCATGAGGATTCGCCGGCCTTGCCTGCTTTACCTTTGCCACTCCGGACACACCACCCCATCGATCGCTTGGCGGAGCGTGCTTTCGGCAGGGCGTCGAAGTCAAGGATCGCGCTTGCGCGCGACCGCGGAGCGGCGGCCCTTGCAGGGCCGTCCTTGAGTTCGCCGTCCTGTCGAAAAATTATTCCATCAAGCGTTCGAAAGGGATGATCTGACCGCCTTCACCCCTCCCGGAGGGAGGGAAGGCCGCGCGTCAGCGCGCTCGGGGAGGGCTTACGGTGCGAAAGGTCGGGCGCCTTAAACCCTCACCTTCCCACTCGCTATGCTCGTGGGCCCCTTCCTCTCCCTTGAGGGAGAGGAAATTCGAGCGCGCCGGGACTGCTCGACAGCCGACCGCTGAAGGGGGAACATGGCGCGACTGTTACGGGGAGGATACCGCCATGCACCGCCGCTCACTGCTCGCCCTTGGCCTCGCCGCCCTAGCCACGCCCGCCTTCGCCCAGGGGCCGTGGCGCACCATCTTCGACGGCAGGAGCCTCGCCGGCTGGACGCCGATCGGCGACGCCAACTGGACGTCGAAGGACGGAGCCATGGAGGCGGACAAGGGCGCAATCAGCTTCCTGGTTTCCGCCGAGGACTACGGCGACTTCGAGATGCGGGCCGAGGTCTATGTCAGTCCGGAGGCCAATTCGGGGATTTTCATCCGCTGTTCCAACCCCGCGCAGATCACGGCGGCCAACGCCTATGAGGTCAATATCTATGACACCCGGCCGGATCCGACCTACGGCACCGGGGCCATCGTCAATGTCGCCAAGGTCGATCCCATGCCCAAGGCTGGCGGGCGCTGGAATGTGCTGGAGGTGATCGCCAAGGGGGACAGCTTCACCGTCAAGCTCAACGGCGCAACAACGGTGAACGGGGCCAAGGACGCCAAATGGGCCAAGGGTCGCCTGGCATTGCAGTACGGTTCAGGGGTGGTGAAGTTCCGCAAGGTGGAGGTGCGGACGCTCTGATCAAGCCCATACCCTTGTAACAAAGGGCAGCATTGGACGGGTCAATTTTCGTTGTAATCGCGCAGTTTCCCACTCGCGGTTTTGCAAACCCATGGTACAAAATCGGCCATCAAGATTTTGCCGATGGAGCGCGCCATGAGCCGCCGGATCCTGTTTCTGCTTTCCCTGACCGCGCTGTGCGCCGGCGCCGCCCAGGCCCAGACCGCCAAGCCCTATGTCGCGCCGAAGACCGCCTTTGGCCAGCCGGACATCCAGGGGACCTGGACCAACGAGAGCCTCACGGTCCTGCAGCGCGACACCAAGTACGGCGAACGGCTGGTGCTGAGCGAAGCGGAGGTCCGCGAGATCGAGGCCGGAGAAGAGGCCGCCCGGGTGGCCGGCAACGCGCCGACCGATCCCAAGTTGACCATCAAGGACCTGCCGGTCGATTGCGGCCGGGGCTTTTCGGGGACCAACTGCGGCTACAACTCCGGCTGGGTCGCGCCGGGCGACAAGGTGATGCGCGTCAATGGCGAGCCGCGCTCGTCCTTCATCACCACCGAGAAAAACGGCCGCGTGCCGGCCCGCAAGGCCGCCGCCGCTCCGGCTCGGCCCGGGGGATTGGGCCCCGGCGGGCGCCGCGACGACAACCCCGAGACCATGTCGGCGGGCGAGCGCTGCCTGACGAGCTTTGGCAATTCCGCCGGGCCGGTGATGCTGCCGCTGCTCTACAACAACAACTATCAGATCGTGCAGTCCAGGGACTCGGTCGCCATCCTGGTCGAGATGGTCCACGACGTCCGTATCGTCCGGCTGAACGGGACCCACCGCACCGATGGGGTGCGCCCCTGGTACGGCGACAGCGTCGGCCGCTGGCAGGGCGACACCCTGGTGGTCGAGACCACCAACTATCCGCGCGCCAACGCCTTCCAGGGCGCCTGGGAGGACCTGAAGGTCACCGAGAAGTTCACCCGGCGCGGCAAGGACCGCCTGCACTACGCCTTCACGGTCGAGTCGCCCTCGACCTGGGACAAGCCCTGGGGCGGCGAATACGAATTCTCGCCCACCGACGGCCACGTCTATGAGTACGCCTGCCATGAGGGGAATTACGCCCTGGAGGGAATCCTGGCCGGGGCCCGCGAGGAAGCCCGTCAGGCGGCGGCGGCCCGGGCGGCGCGCTAAGCGTTTATGCGGCGGCCAGCAGCTTGCGGGCCAGGCGCCGGCGCTTGGGCGCGTAGGCCAGGTCCATCAGGCCGCTGAGGTAGAAGCGCACCTGGTCCAGCGGCCAGTCGGCCTCGATGTTGGTGCGCTGGATCCACAGGGGCGAGGATGCCGGCGCGACCGGCAGAAGGTTGGTCATGAAGACGTGGCGGTAGGCGGCCCGGCGGATTTCCGCGAAGGCCCCCGCGCCATAGCTCCACTCCTCGCCGCCGACCCAGCAGAAGTCCTCGACCGGGGCGCCCAGGCGCTCTGCGATATCGCGTCCGGCGGCGGTGATTTCGTCGGCGAGTTGTTCGGGGGTGAGAGAATCCTCCAGCCTAACGTGGGTGCGGGTGTGGCAGCCCATGCGGTGCCCGCGGGCGATCAGGTCGCGGCACTCCTGCCAGGTCATCCGGGGTTCCGGTTCACCGGGATTGGCGGCGAAGGCAGCCTCGGCGCCCGCCCGGTCCTTGGCGATGAAATCGTGCGGCAGGAAGAACCAGCCCCGAAAGCCGTAGCGCTCCATCAGGCCGGCGGCGACGTCGTGGTTGGAGCGGTAGCCGTCGTCGAAGGTGAGCAGCAGGCCCGGCCGATCGTGGCGCCAGGCGCCGGCCAGGCAATCGTCCAGATCCGCTGGCGTGGCCGGGTGGAAATGGCGGGCGTAGAAGGCGAGCTGGCGCTCGAAGCCGCCGGCGGAGGCGGCAGGCGTCGCGTGATAGTTAAGCACCCGCACGAAGCCCTTGGGATAGACCGCCTTTTGCGCCGCCAACCCAATGGGGAAACAACCAAGGGCGTTGGCCAGGGCGACGGCCGCCCGCTTGTCGCCGCCGGCCATCAGTGAAGGGCGTAGATCAGCGACGGCGGCTCGGCGGTGGTGTCGGCCGCGGCCTGCGCCGCCAGGGCGTCCATGATCGCCTGGATCTGAGCGAGCACCTCTTCCCGGCGGCCGGCGGGAAGGTCGTCGAGCACCAGGGCGAGTTCCGCCATCAGGCCCTGTTCGCCGATACGGGTCATGTCCTGCCGGGTCATGCGCGGGCGCGGGGCGGTGATGAAGTGCGAGGCCGCGTCAGGGTTGGGCGTGAGCGCCATACGCGCGTCGAGCAGGGGCCCGCCCTTGCCCAGGTACAGGGTCTCGAACAGATGATCGAGCATCTCGTCAATCAAGCTCGAACTCCTGTTTCCAGGCATCGTCGTCCTCGCTCACCGGCTGTTCGGCTTTTTCCAGGATACAGTCTTCCAGCACCAGGGTCTCGATTTCGGTGCGCATGAAGCAGCGGTACGCATCCTCCGGCGTGTTTACAATGGGCTCGCCCCGCACATTGAAGCTGGTGTTGACCAGCACCGGACAGCCGGTCAGGGCGTCGAAGGCCGCAAGGATGGCGTGGAAATCCGGCTGGTCGTCGGGGTGCACCGTCTGGACGCGGGCGCTGTAGTCGACGTGGGTGATGGCCGGAAGGGTCGAGCGGACCTTGTTCACCGCCGGGATCATGTCGGCGACGCCCTTGCGGAAGTCGGCCATGTCGAAGGGCTGGCGGATATCCTCGCGGACCGGGGCGACCAGCAGCATGTAGGGGCTCTCGCCCTCAAGCTCGAAATAGTCGCCCACCCGGTCGTGCAGGACGGCGGGGGCGAAGGGGCGGAAGCTTTCGCGGTATTTGACCTTGAGATTGACCTTGGACTGCATCTGGGCGCCGCGCGGGTCGGCCAGGATCGAGCGGGCGCCGAGCGAGCGCGGCCCAAACTCCATGCGCCCGGAGAGCAGGCCCACCACCTTGCCGGCGTCCAGGGCCTTGGCGACGGCCGCCGACCGTTCGGCGCGGTCGGGGATGTGGGTGTAGGCATAGCCCTCGCGGTCGAGGAAGGCGCGGACCTGGGCGCTGGAATAGGCGGGCCCCAGATAGCTGCCGCGCTGGGCGTCGCGCCCGTTGGCGGGGACCTGGCGGGGTAGCTCAAGGCCCATGTGGGCGGCGTAGAGGGCGGCCCCCAGGGCGCCGCCCGCATCGCCCGCCGCCGGCTGGATCCAGAAGCCGTCGACCAGGCCCGAGCGCAGGATCTTGCCGTTGGCGACGCAGTTCAGAGCGACGCCGCCGGCCATGGTGAGGTTGCGCGAGCCGGTGAGGCGCGCAGCTTCGGCCGCCAGCTTGAGCATGATGATCTCGGTCACCTGCTGGACCGAGGCGGCGATATCCATGTGGAACAGGTCGATGCGGCTTTCGGCCGTGCGGGGCGGGGCGCCGAACAGCGCATGCAGCTTGGGCCCCGACATCACCGCCTCGTCCATGAAGGCGAAGTAGCTGAGGTCGAGCGCGAAGGAGCCGTCGTCCTTGACGTGGATCAGGTGGTCCAGCATCGCACGTGCGAAGCGGGGCTCCCCGTAGGGGGCGAGGCCCATGAGCTTGTACTCGCCCGAATTGACCTTGAAGCCGCAGTATTGGGTGATGGCGCTGTACAGGAGGCCCAGGGAGTGGGGATAGCGGATCTCGCGCAGGAGCTCGATGTCCCGCCCCTTGCCGTGGCCGATGGTCAGGGTGGCGTGCTCGCCCACCCCGTCGACGGTCAGGATGGCGGCCTCTTCGAAGGGCGAGGGGTAGAAGGCCGAGGCGGCATGCGACAGGTGGTGGTCCACGTACCAGAGGGGACGGGCCTCGCCGAGCGCGGCCTCGAAGCTTTTCTCGATGCGGAACTTCTCATCGAGGATCGAGCGCATCGCCGCCTTGAACGGCTCGCGCCCCCGCGGGGCGACGGCGGCGAAGTTGCGCAGGGCCCGGTCCAGGGTCAGGGCCGGGTTGTCGTAATAGGCCACGATGTCGAGCTGCGAGGGCTCGATGAAGGCTTCCGACAGGCAGTAGTTGATGGCGTTGGCCGGGAAGCGGCGGTCGTGCTTCTTGCGGGTGAAGCGCTCTTCCTGGGCGGCGGCGACGATTTCCGCCCCGCTGATCAGGGCGGCGGCGGAGTCGTGGTAGAGGCCCGATACGCCGAGAATGTAGGGTTCGCTCACAAGGGGCCTTATGGATCGGACCGCGCGCCGGCCAAAAGCGGCCCAAGCGTTCGCAGCAGGGAATCGGCTATCGCCCGGTGACCGGCGGGGGTCAAGTGAACGTCGGTCTTGAAGCGGAATCCGCGCCGTATTTGAGCATCGTTGGCCAGCAGATCGTCCAGCGGATCGTGCAGGATGAAAGCCCCCTCGGCGGCGAGTTCGGAAAAGCGCGCGCGGTAGGCGGCCGGATCGGCGGTCTGTTCGACGTGCTGGTAGAGCGGGATCGGCATCAGCACCACGGGCTGGGGGATCTGCGAGCGCCAGCTGAGCAGGATGGCGCGCATCAGGCGCCAGGCCGGATCCCGGGGATCGTCGTATTCGGGGGTCGGCTGATAGCGGGTGAGCTGCTGGACCACCCCCTGCAGCCCGAGGGTCTTGACCAGCTTGCGCAGCTCGGGAAAACGCCCGCCCCTGTCGACCTTGGCCTCGGCCTCCAGGGTCTCGCCGGTGACCCGTTCGCGCGGCACCGGGTCGTTGAATCGAACCAGGGTCTCGCCCTGAAGCTGGAAATAGGGCTTGGCGATAAATTCGGTTGAGCCGTCGTCGCCCACCGAGGGGCGGTAGGCGCTGACGATGCGGCGGATGTTCTCGACCAGGACGGCGATGACCACCACCTCAGCGTCCGCCCCCTTGGCGAACTTGTTCCAGATGATCGAGTGCTGATCGGTGCCCGAACCCGGCAGGCCGAAGTTGTGGACCTCTACGGGCGCAAGCGCCTGGTCGAGGTGGTCGCTGTAGCGCTGGCCGTTGGAGACATTGTCCCCGGCGGTGAAGGAATCGCCGAACACCAGGATGCGTCGCGCCGATGATCGGGTTTCGAACTCACGGTCGTTGCGAAAGCCCAGGGCGTTCGTGCGCAAGAGGTAGCCGCCGTCGCTCGTAGCCACCCGCACCTTCAGGTGCGGAACGAAGCGGTAGCCGATGTCCGGATCGTACTGGAAGAGGCTGCTCATTGCGGAGCCGGAGCGCTTGCAGGGGCCGGCGCGGCCGCCGCCGCGCCGGCGGCGCGGTTGCGGGCCAGCGCACTCAGGAACCGGTCGTGGAGCTGGGTGTAGGTCGCCCCCGCCACCACGTCGTTGCCGTGGGCCGTGTAGTGCAGATAGTCGATGAACACCGTCCCCGGCTCCTTGGTGATCTCGTCAAAGGGGTCCACGGCGCCCGCGCCCGTCTCGGCCAGGAAGGCCAGCCAGCGATCGCGGGAGCGCAGTTGATAGGCCAGATATTCGGGCCCGTGCCTCACCGCCGGATAGAGGATTTTTTCCTCTGCGCTCAGGGTCTTGAGGTGGCCGATGTCGCCCAGGAAGTATTCCCACACGAAGGCCGGTTCCTGGCCCTCTCGCCGGGCGGCCTCGATGAGGGCCCCCGCATGGGCTGTATAGAGCCGGAAGTAGGCCTCCTCGTCGGCGGCGGTCGCCAGGGGGAAGGGGGCGGGGGCGGGACCGGAGACCGGCGGCCGCAGGGCGAATCTCGCCAGCGGGTCGGTGTCGACGATCAGCTTGCTCAGGGTCTTGTGGGCAAGCGCCAGGGCCGCCGACGCATCGGCCCCCTGACGGAAGGCGACCTCCAGTGTGGCGGGAAGGCTGCGCTCGTTGACCAGCCGGTCAAACTCGGCCCGCCAGGGGTGGGAGCGCTGCAGGGGCGTGTTCCCGGTCTCCAGATGGCCGGCGAGCATCGGCTCGAAGAAGTTGTTGGCAGAGCCGAAGACGATGACCACGTCCGGCGACCAGCGGATGTAGTCGCCGAGGTAGGCGCCTGTCACCTCGACGATGCGGTTGAAGCTGATCCCGGCGTTGATGACTTCGACGTTGATCCCTTTGAACGCCGGGTCGGCCTCGAGCCGGGTCTCCAGATAGTGGGCGACGGTCCTGTCGCTCGGCACATAGCCGTCGAGGGCGTTGCGTGGGGCGCTGCCTGAATAGAGCACCGATCCGCCCAGGAGCAGGACCCGGAAGGTATTGGCGGGCTTTTGGGGCTCGTAGTCGCGGGTGTCGCGGAAGCCGTCGGGGCTGATGGTGAAGTTGCCGGTCAGGTCCGGGTTGTTGCGCACCAGGCCGTAGGGCGACCATTGATAGAGGAAGATCGAGCCGAAGGGCCGTCCGCTCCAGGCATGGAAGAAGGCCTGTGATCCGGCTTCGGCCACCAGAAAGAGCGCCAGGAGGAGGCCCAGGATCCGTCCCCAGCGCAGGGGCGCGATGTCGTCAGAAGCGGCCATAGATGAACTCGCTGGCGTCATAGCGGTGGGCGTTCTGGAAATAGATCATCACCAGGATCATGGCGAGAATGGCCGCGATCTGGATGGCGGCCTTCCATTCACGGGCGGTCAGGAGACCCGGCAGGCTGAGCTTGCGGCTGGCCGCCGCCAGGGCGACACCCATGACCGCGAGGCCCGCGAAGGCCCAGAATAGCCAAAGGGCGGGAGGAACGCCGGTCATCGGATCCTCGCGATATGGTCGAGGGGCAGGACGAAAAGGATCCAGCCCAGGGAGACGAAGGTGAAGGTCGCCGCTGTCTTGACGACCATCAGGGCGAAGTTCGGCTTGGCCGCCTGGCCCGGCTTCTTGGGAAATAGCTTCTGGGCGAAGTCCTGGGCGATCAGGCCGATGGCATGCCAGGCGCCCCAGAGCAGGAAGTTCGCCGTCGCCCCGTGCCAGAAGCCGGCGAAGACGAAAGTCGCCATATAGCCGACGGCGGGGATCAGGAACCGCCGTCCCGGGAAGACGCGCATCAGGGTCCGCGAGAGCGGCATGAAGATATGGGCGGTCAGGGCGCGAGTGAAGGTGATGTGCCAGCGCCGCCAGAAGTCGCGTATCGAGGGCGCGAGGTAGGGCCAGTCGAAGTTCTCTGGGACCTTGATGCCCATGGCGCGCGACACGGCGATGACCATGTCGCTGTAACCGGCGAAGTTGAAATAGAGCACGCCGCTGTAGACAAAGGCGCCAATCACGACATGGCCCGCCGGGATGGTCTCGAAATCCAGCAGGGCGGTCAGGCTGGCCGGCCCCAGGGCCACTGCCAGCACATTGACCTGAAACAGGCCCCAGACGAACCGGAAGGCGATGTCGACGAACTGGCCCTTGGTGTCTTCCGGTGCGGCCAGGGTGTCACGGAACTCGCCGTAGGTGTGCATCGGTCCCGACAGGAAGGTCGGGAAGAACAGGAAGTAGGCGCCGCCCAGCACGGGGTCGAGGGCGGCGACCTTGCCCTCCAGCCGGTCCTTGATGAGGCTGAAAGCCTTCACCAGCAGGAAGGACGAGCCGATGAAGAACAGCCAGCGCAGGGGCGCCTCATGGGCCGTGGCGATCTTGCCGACCGTCCACAGCATCAGGACCGGCGCCACCAAGAGCACCGCGGTGCGCAGAGTCGCGCCCCGGGGGTTTGGCTTGACAACCATCAGCGCCCCCAGGACCCAGGCGATGGATCCGAGGATCAGCAGGAACTGACGAAGGTCGAGGTCGAGGACGACAATGATCCCCGCCAGGCTGATGGCGGCCAGGACGCCGGCGCGCAGGCGCAGGCGATCAGGCGGGATGAGGTGGGCGGCGACGAACAGGGCGGCGCAGGCGCACCAGAACGACAAGGTCGCGAACATCCCCGTCAGTTCCCCCGGTTCTGCAGATATTTGGCTAGGTTGTCGGCGCGCGCCAACTTACCCGAGGTGGATTTTACAATCCAGCGATCGGGGGCGATCAAGACGTCCCCTACCGTGGTGTCGAAGGTCTGGGCGACGCACTTGCGGATTTCCAGCGCCAGGGGACCGGCCTGGGCCGGCGGCTCCAGCTCGGCGACCACGATCAGCTTCTCGGTGCCCGCCGCTTCGTCGGGCCGGCTGAAGGCGACCACGCGGCCGGCCTTGACCCCCGCGACCTCTCCGATGGCCGCCTCGATGTCCTGGGCGCGGTAATTGCGGCCGCGCAGGATGATGAGGTCCTTCTTGCGGCCGGTGACATAAACCTCGCCGTCCTGAACAAACCCCAGATCGCCGGTGGCGTACCAGCCCGCGTCATCGACCACCTGGGCGGTCAGATCCGGGCGGCCGTTGTAGCCGGCGAAGCGGTGGGCCCCGCGCAGACAGAACTCGCCGACGCGGCCCTCACCCAGGGTCTCCCCGTCCGGCCCGCGCACCGCAAGCTGCGTGGTCGGCAAGACAGGGCCGTTGGAGACCAGTTCGACCACGGCTCCGGCTCCGGGCGGAGCGATAATCCCCTCCACCTCCATGCGCGCCCGGTCGGCGGTGAGCCGGACGGCCGCGCCGGGTCTCGACTGGGTGACCGCGAAGACATTCTCGGCCATGGCGTAGCTGACGGTGATCGCCTCTGCCCGCACGCCATGGGGCCCCAGCGCCGCGCAGAAGCGGTCGATGGACGTCGCCATCACCGGCTCGGAACAGTTCACCCAGGCCCGCACCGACGAAAGATCGACGGACCCAAGCGCCCGCAGCACCCTGGGCTCGGCGAGCAGCGAGAAGGCGAAGTTGGGCATCCAGCACAGGGTCGGCTTCCAGGCGTCGATGGCCTCCAGCAGCATGGCGGGCCGGGCGGCCCAGGCGAAGGCCGACATCTCGACAAGCTCGATCCCGGCGATCAGCGGCTGCAGGAAGGCCGCCACGAAGCCCATGTCATGATAGAGCGGCAGCCAGGAGACGATGCGGTCTTCAGGGGTCAGGCCTAGTCGCTCGCCGTAGGCCGTCTGGTGGGCGATGACCTGGGCGGTGGTGAGCGCCACGGCCTTCTGGTTTCCCGTGGTGCCCGACGAATGCTGAATGACGGCGACCTCGGTCTCGTCGAGGTCGGCGACCTCCACGGGCGCCGCGTCCGCCGACAGGTCGTCGCAGGCGATGAAGGGCGGCGGGCTGGTCAGGCGGCCTTCAAGCGCTTGCGCCGCCTGCGCATCGGTCAGGAGGGCGGCGAGGCCCAATCCCCCGACCACGACGTTAAGACCCACGGCGTACTTGGCCGCCTCCATGCGCGGCGAAGGCGGGGCGACCATGGCCGGTATATGGGCGGCCCACAGGCAGCCCAGCCACGCGGCGTGCAGCGCCGGTCCCGAATAGTGCGCCACCCCGACCACCGAGCGGGCCGGCAGATTCAGGGCTTTGAGGCGAGAGGCCGCATCGTAGGCCATGCCCGCCAGTGCGCCGGCGGTAAGGGTTTGAACGCCGGAGTCGGAGACAAAGCGGACGGCGATGCGTTCCGGCCGTTCGGCCAGGCGGCCGTGGATGATCTGGCCCAGACCGGCCACGCCGCTTCAGCCTTCCCGGTTTGCCAGGTAGGCCTGGATACGCTCGATGGCGGCGAAGTTCTCGACGGTGACATCGCTGTCGGGAATGGGCGCGCAGCCGAGCCTGGCCTCGACCGCCATGGCCAGCTCCAGAAGCGCGAAGGAGTCGCAGACCCCCGCCGCGACGAGGTCCAGGTCGCTCGAGAGGGGGATGGAGGCATCGCCGCCGAGGAACAGTTCGCGGATGATCGCGCGCAGGTCGTCGTCGCTCACTTTAAACGGCCCCCAGATGAGGCGCTGGTAGTCGCAGGCCGCCCGCGGGCTGTCAATCGAGACGGTCTACCGCCCTTCGGCCCCGGTCAGATCGCCCCAGAAGCTCTTGGCCTTGTCGAAGAAGCCACTGCTCTCCGGGTGCTGCTCGCTGCCGCATTCCTCGGCGAGCTGACGCATCAGCTCCTTCTGGCGGGCGTTGAGGCGGGTGGGGGTCTCGACGAACAGCTCGACCACCAGATCGCCCCGCTGAGGCCCGCGCAGGCTCGGCATGCCCTTGCCCTTGAGGCGGATGGTCTTGCCGGTCTGGGCGCCTTCCGGGACCTTCACGGAAATGCGGCTATCGCAGTTGGCGGTTTCCTTCAGGCATGGGGCCTCGATCTCGCCGCCCAGGGCCGCCTTGCACATGGGGACAGGCACGGTGACCAGGAGGTCCAGGCCGTCGCGCTCGAAGAGGTCGTGCGGGCGCACCGACAGGAAGATGTAGAGGTCGCCCTTGGGTCCGCCGCGCAGGCCCGCATTGCCCTCGCCGGCCAGGCGGATGCGCGATCCATCATCGACGCCGGCGGGGATGGCGACGTTCAGGGTGCGCTCACGGCGCACCTGGCCGTGGCCCTTGCAGTCCTTGCAGGGGTCGAGCACCAGGCGGCCCTGACCGTTGCAGCGCGGACAGGCGCGCTCGATGGCGAAGAAGCCCTGGGCGGCGCGCACGCGGCCCGCGCCGCCGCAGGTCGAGCAGGTGGTGGGGCTGGTGCCCGGCTTGGCGCCCGAGCCGCCGCAGGGCTCGCAGGTGAAGGTCGAGGGCACAGTGATCTCGACGTCGGCGCCGGAATAGGCCTGAGCGAGGTCGATCTCCAGGTCGTAGCGCAGGTCCTGGCCGGGCTCGGGGCCGTTCTGCTGGCGCTGGCGGCCGCCGCCGAAGATATCGCCGAAGGCCTGGCCGAAGACGTCGCCGAAGATGTCGTTGATGTCGTGGAACTGCGGCCCGCCGCCGCCGCCTCCGCCATTGACGCCGGCGTGGCCGAAGCGGTCGTAGGCGGCGCGTTTCTGGGGATCGGCGAGGATGGAATAGGCTTCGTTGAGTTCCTTGAACCGGCCTTCGGCGTTCTCGCAGCCGCCGTTGCGGTCGGGGTGGTGTTCCATGGCCAGCTTACGGAACGCCGACTTCAGGGTCGCGTCGTCGCAACCCCGCTGAACCCCAAGGATCTCGTAGTAGTCACGCATGAAAGGCGGCTCTAACGCTTAACCGTAAAGAAGAGGTGGCGCCTGGCAGGCGCCAGTGCAACCCCTTGGCATAGGGGACATGTTCCGCCGGCGATCTAGTGGACATGTGGACGCAGGGTTCTGGGGCGGTACGTGTCCCCGACATCGGCGTCGGGGACACGTACGCCCATTGAGATCGGGGCCGTCCGCCCAACAGCGCGCCGGGCGTACATGTCCCCTAGTTCTTCTTGTCTTCGTCGACTTCCTCGAACTCGGCGTCGACGACGTCCTCGCCGCCCTCGCTGGAGGGCTGATCGCCCGCGTCGGCGTCGCCGTCTTCACCCTGCTGCGACTTATACATCGCCTCGCCAAGCTTCATGGAAACCTGGGCCAGGGTCTGGGCCTTGGCGTTGATGTCGTCGGCATCTTCGCCTTCCAGGGCGGACTTGAGGTCGGCCAGAGCGGATTCGATCTCGCCCTTGACGCCCGCATCGACCTTGTCGCCATGGTCGGCGAGGCTCTTCTCCGTGGCGTGGACCAGGCCGTCGGCGCGGTTCCTGGCCTCGATGACGCCCTTGCGCTTGTCATCCTCGGCCTTGTTGGCCTCGGCGTCCTTGATCATCTGCTCGATGTCGGCGTCGGAAAGGCCGCCGGTCGCCTGGATGCGGATCGACTGTTCCTTGTTGGTCGCCTTGTCCTTCGCCGTCACATGCACGATGCCGTTGGCGTCGATATCGAAGGTGACCTCCACCTGGGGAACGCCCCTGGGCGCCGGCGGAATGCCGACCAGGTCGAACTGGCCAAGCAGCTTGTTGTCCGCCGCCATGGGCCGCTCGCCCTGGAAGACCCGGATGGTCACCGCCGACTGGTTGTCATCGGCCGTGGAGAAGGTCTGGGACCGCTTGGTTGGGATGGTCGTATTGCGCTCGATCAGGGGGGTGAAGACCCCGCCCAGGGTTTCGATGCCGAGCGTCAGGGGCGTGACGTCGAGCAGCAGCACGTCCTTCACGTCGCCCTGCAGCACGCCGCCCTGGATCGCGGCGCCGAGCGCGACGACTTCATCGGGATTGACGCCCTTGTGGGGTTCGCGGCCGAAGAATTCCTTCACCGCCTCGACAACCTTGGGCATGCGGGTCATGCCGCCGACCAGCACGACTTCGTCGATCTCGTTCTTCTTCAGGCCCGCGTCCTTCAGGGCCTGCTCGCAGGGCTTGATGGTCCGGGCGATCAGGTCGTCGACCAGGCTTTCCAGCTTGGCGCGGGTGA
>DGYN01000090.1:2046-2773 GCA_002398405.1 Caulobacteraceae bacterium UBA5005 | reverse complement strand
CTCAGGAGGTTGCCCACTCGGTCTGAACCGTGGAAGCTGAAGTTACGAGACTTTGGCTAATCAGGGGGACCGAATGGGCATCCACAAAAATGCCCCGCTGACACCGGCGGGTCGAGAGATTCTGGTGCGGCGGGTTCTGGACGAGGGGCAGACGCCCATGGCGGTGGCCACCGCCATGGGCGTCTGCCTCAGCACCGCTCGCAAATGGGTGAAGCGCTTCAAGGCGGAGGGCGTGTCGGGCTTGCAGGACCGCTCATCGCGTCCGCATTCCTCGCCAAAGCGGACGCCACCTCCCCTTGCCGAGCAAATTGCGGCGCTGCGCCGCCAGCGCCGGACGGGTGGCGAGATCGCCGCCGCCGTGGGCCGGTCCAAGGCTACCGTCTTCCGCATCCTCGGGCGCCTGGGCATGAACCGGCTGAAGTCGCTGGAACCGGCCGAACCGGTGCGGCGCCATGAGCGCGAGACACCCGGTGAAATGATCCACATCGACATCAAGAAACTGGGGCGTTTCAACAAGATCGGCCACCGCATCACCGGCGACCGCACCGGCCAGAGCAACAGCCGGGGCGTCGGCTGGGAGTTCGTCCATGTCTGCATCGACGACAATTCCCGCGTGGCCTTCACCAAGATCATGCCGGATGAGAAGAAGGAAAGCGCCGTCGCCTTCCTGGAGGCGGCGCTGGCCTACTATGCCAGCCTCGGCGTCGCCGTCCAGCGCGTCATGACC
>DGYN01000090.1:0-1801 GCA_002398405.1 Caulobacteraceae bacterium UBA5005 | reverse complement strand
CCCAAGACCAACGGCAAGGCCGAACGCTTCATCCAGACGGCCTTGCGCGAGTGGGCATACGCGACAGCCTACGAGACCTCGGACCGTCGCGCCGCCGAACTGCCCCGCTGGCTGCACCGCTACAACTGGCATCGCCCTCATGGTAGCTTGAAGGCGCAGACGCCAATCAGCCGACTCGGCTTGGCCGGTGACAACCTCAGGCGACTCCACAGCTAGAGCATCGCGCCTGAAATCTGAATCGAAGGGATTCCCTTGGGGGCGAATTTGTGATTCACCATTCTTGGAGGTGGATCATGGGCAAGAGCTACTCGTCAGATCTTCGGGTTCGGATTTACAATGCGATTGAAGATGGGTCATCCCGTCGTGCGGTGGCGCATCGTTTTGGCGTGAGCGTCAGCACGAGCGTCCGGGTTGCGCAGCGAATGTCGGCGACAGGCTCTGTCGCCCCCGCGCGGCAAGGGCGGCCGCCTGGTAACGGGAAGCTGGCACCGTATGCCGCGAACCTGATCCGTTGGGTGGAGGAGAATGGCGACATCACCATGCCCGAACTGGCGGCCAAGCTTGCGGCTGAGCACTGCGTCGTGGCTCATCCTGCGTCGTTGTCGAAGTTCCTGATCAAGCAGGGCTTCAGCGTCAAAAAAAACGCTGCTGGCAACCGAAGCCGGTCGCGATGACGTCGTGGCGGAGCGCAGGGTCTGGCGCGGCAACCGCCAGCCCCGGATGCGCCAGGAGCCTCACCGGCTGGCCTTCATCGACGAGACCGCCACCACCACCAAGATGACCCGGCTGCGAGGACGGGCGCGGCGGGGGCAGCGCCTCAAAGCTCACGCCCCGTTTGGACATTGGGGCACCCAAACCTTCATTGCCGCGTTACGGTGCGACGGCCTAACGGCACCTTGGATCATTAACAAACCGATGAACCGTAAGATCTTCGAGACTTACGTGGAGACGCAATTGGCGCCAACGCTGCAGCCGGGTGATGTCGTGATCCTCGATAACCTATCCAGCCACAAGAGCGAAAAAGCAAAGGCCATCCTCGCAGAACGCGGTCACGTCCCACCGAGTGGTGTAGCAGCGTTGGCCTGGGGATGATGGCGCAGGGTGCGTAGCGCCCGGAGACATCATCCCCAGGCGCCCCCGAATTCGGGTGGTCATCGTCGATCTTCGGTAGGGTTTGGTTGCGAACGTCAACCGAACCAAGGATCAAGACGATGACCAACGAGATGATGAGCCTTCGCGGGCTGCTGGAAAAGAGCGCCGATGCCGATCTGCTGCGCGAAATGATTGGCTTCGCTGCCGAGCGGCTGATGGCGCTGGAGGTCGAAAGCCTGACCGGCGCCGGTCACGGCGAGCGCAATCCCGCCGAGCGCCTGACGCACCGCAACGGCTACCGTGAACGCGACTGGGAAACCCGGGCCGGGACGGTGGAACTGCGCATCCCGCGCTTGCGCAAGGGCAGCTATCTGCCGTGCTTCCTGGAGCCGCGCCGCATGGCCGAGAAGGCGCTGACCGCTGTCATCCAGGAAGCCTATGTGCAGGGCATTTCGACCCGCTCGGTGGACGATTTGGTCAAAGCCATGGGCATGACCGGCATTTCCAAGAGCCAGGTGTCGCGCCTGTGTGCCGAGATCGACGGCAAGATCGCCACCTTCCTGGAGCGCCCCATCGAGGGCGACTGGCCCTATGTCTGGCTCGATGCCACCTACGTCAAGGTGCGCCAGGACGGCCGCATCGTCAGCGTGGCGGTGACCATCGCCGTCGGCGCCAACACCGCCGGACGGCGCGAGGTGCTGGGCATGGC
>DGYN01000152.1:31054-32901 GCA_002398405.1 Caulobacteraceae bacterium UBA5005 | reverse complement strand
TTGTCCCAGGCGCCGCCGCCGCTGGTCATGGAGATGGCGACGAACAGGCCGGTGACGATGACGCCCATCAGCATGGCGCCGAGGGAGGCGAAGGCGTCGACCTTGCCCGCGATAGCGTTGATGACGAAGAACAGCACGACGGGGCTGGCGACCGGGAGCAGGGACGGCACGATCATTTCCTTGATCGCGGCCTTGGTCAGGATATCCACGGCGCGGCCGTACTCGGGCTTGACCTCGCCGGTCATGATGCCGGGGTTTTCGCGGAACTGACGGCGGACCTCGACCACCACCGACTGGGCGGCGCGGCCCACCGCGGTCATGGACATGCCGCCGAACAGGAAGGGCAAGAGGCCCCCGAACAGCAGGCCAACCACGACGTAGGGGTTGGAGAGGTCGAAGGTCACCGCGCCCAGACCGTCGAAGAAGGATCCCGGCTCGGCGTTGCCGGGCGTCGAGAAGAACTTCAGGTCCTCGGTATAGGCGGCGAAGAGCACCAGGGCGCCAAGACCGGCCGAACCGATGGCGTAGCCCTTGGTGACCGCCTTGGTGGTGTTGCCGACCGCGTCGAGGGCGTCGGTGGTGACGCGGACTTCCTTGGGCAGGCCGGCCATTTCGGCGATGCCGCCGGCGTTGTCGGTGACCGGGCCGAAGGCGTCCAGGGCGACGATGAAGCCGGCCAGGGACAGCATGGCGGTGGTGGCGATGGCGATGCCGAACAGGCCCGCCAGGCCGTAGGTGACGATGATCCCGGCGATGATCACCAGGGCGGGAAGCGCGGTGGCTTCCAGCGACATGGCCAGGCCCTGGATGACGTTGGTGCCGTGGCCGCTGACCGAGGCCTGGGCCACCGACTTCACCGGACGGAAGCCCGTGCCGGTGTAGTACTCGGTGATCATGACGATCAGGGCGGTGATCACCAGGCCGGCCATGGCGCACCAGAACAGCTCCATCGATCCGAAGGTCTTGTCGCCGACGGTCAGTTCCGTGGTCACGAAGTGAGGGATGACAAAGTAGAGCGCGACCACCGACAGAAGACCGGTGACGATCAGGCCCTGGTAGAGGGCGCCCATGATGTTGCCCGACTTGCCCAGCCGCACGGCGAAGGCGCCGACGATCGAGGTCAGGATGCAGACGCCGCAGATGGCCAGCGGCAGAAGCATGAGCGAGCCGACGACTTCCTGACCGCGGAAGAAGATGGCGGCCAGGACCATGGTCGCGACGGTGGTCACGGCGTAGGTTTCGAACAGGTCGGCGGCCATGCCGGCGCAGTCGCCGACGTTGTCGCCGACGTTGTCGGCGATGGTGGCCGCGTTGCGGGGGTCGTCTTCGGGGATGCCCGCTTCAACCTTGCCGACCATGTCGCCGCCGACGTCCGCGCCCTTGGTGAAGATGCCGCCGCCAAGACGGGCGAAGATCGAGATCAGGGAGGCGCCGAAGCCGAGGGCCACGAGGCTGTCGACCACTTCGCGGTCGGTGGCGGCAAAGCCGCCGGGACCAGTGAGGTAGGCGTAGTAGCCGGCGACGCCCACCAGGGCGAAACCCGCCACCAGCATGCCGGTGATGGCGCCGGAGGTGAAGGCGACCGAGAGGCCCTTGGCCAGGCTCTCAGACGCGGCCTGCGCCGTGCGGACGTTGGCCCGGACGGACACCAGCATGCCTACGAAACCGGCCGCGCCGGAAAGCACTGCGCCGATCAAAAAGCCGGCGGCCGCCAGCCAGGTGATCAGGATGCCGATGGCGACGAAGACCACCACGCCGACGATGCCGATGGTCAGGTACTGACGGCGCAGATAAGCTTGGGCGCCCTCCTGGATCGCGGCGGCGATCTCCTGCATGCGGGCGTTGCC